>PMZB01000091.1 GCA_003170575.1 Chlamydiia bacterium
TGGTCTCTGTGGTAAAAAAAAATTATAAACCGTTTTAGAACAAGCTTGAACGTTTAAAAAAATACAAGCCGTTTTTAGGACGGGCTTGTGAGCGATTCAAAAGTATCCAATATTTCAGAGAAGCGAGCGATCGTTGCCTCAACAGGTGCGGGCGATGTCATGTCAACCCCAGCCTTTTGTAAAAGCTGAATAGGGAAGAGTTTTGAGCCGCTGCTTAAAAACTCAAGATATGCGTCTCTATCTTGTTGAGATCCCGCAACCACTTTTTTTGCAAGGGCATGCGCTGCGCTAATTCCAGTAGCATATTGGTAGACGTAGTAGCCGTAATAAAAGTGGGGGATACGGGCCCATTCAATTGCTATCTCGTCGCTAAGGGCAAAATCATCACCATAGTAGAATTTATTCAGTTCTAGATACTTTTCTTTCAAGATTGCAGGCGTAATGGGAAGGCCTTTTTCTACTTGGGTATGGAGGAAGAGCTCAAACTCGGCAAAGAGAGTTTGCCGGAAAAGTGTTCCACGAATGTCTTCAAGTTTTTGGTTGAGTATTGCAGCTTGTTCCTCTTTGTTCCCTGCAGATCTTCGAAGCAGTTCCTGACTCAAAAGATCCTCATTAAAGGTGGATGCAACTTCTGCAACAAAAATCTCATAGTCAGCGTAATGGAAAGGCTGTGTGCGATGGCTCAAGAATGAATGCATGCTGTGGCCTGCTTCATGGGCAAGAGTGAACACATCGCGCAGCGTTCCTTTATAGTTCATAAGGATGTAAGGATAGCTATCGTAACAGCCTCCTGAATAGGCACCGGAGCGCTTATTTCGGTTTTCAAATTTATCCACCCATCTAAGCTCCGCAAGACCCTTTTTCAGCTCTGCAATATATTCTTCGCCTAAGGGTTTGCATGCGGCGAGAATTAGCTCAACTGCCTGGTCGTAGGAGTAGTAGGAAGTAGATTCTTTGGCAAGAGGCACATACATATCCCAGGGTTGAACTGTTTCAACGCCCAGTAGTTTTTTGCGCAGCTTCATATATCGATGGAGCGGCTCGATATTGGCTCTCACGGTTTCCACAAGGTTTTTGTACACACTTACATCAATGTCTTTTGGAAAAAGAGCACTCTCAAGACAAGTGTCATATTTTCTTGATTTGGCTTCAAAAAAGTGCTGCTGGATTGTTCCGTGGAGCAGTTCTGCGATTGTATTTTCGTATTTAAGAAACTTCTTGTGCAAGGTGCAAAAAGCGTTTTTGCGCAACACTCTATCAGGATTTTTGAGCAGCACCCCTAAAGATCCATGCGTGAGCGGATATTTTTTGCCTGCTTTATCTTCAACATCAGGAAAGATAAAGTCAGAGTCACTGATTGCAGAAAATGCTTTATGGGGAGAGGCCGTTGCGAGCCCGGAGGCAGCCAGGATAGCTTCCTCAGGTTCGGAAAGAGTATGCTCTTTTAAACGGACCAGGCGTTCAATAATAGTTGCGTAAGGTTGCAGGAGCGGCGCTTTTGCATATTGGTGCAGCGCCCCTTCAGGTTGTGAAAGGATCTTTGGCTCTATCCAGGAAAAAGCTTGTTCTAGATCGTGGCAGCGCAGTGTTATACGTTGAAGCGCCTGTTTGGCTGCGTCATTTTTTGTTTCTTGATCAAAATAGAGATGTGCATAGGTATACAATTTTTGCACCTGCCGTGCTAAGGAAAAGCGCAAATCTAAAAGGTCTTTCAGTTGTTCAACAGAAAGGGTGGTCGCTTCTCTAAACGGCTGCGCAAGTTTATCGAAATCTTTGGAAAGCGCCTCTTTAAGGTCTTGCTCCCAAGTATCCACAGTAGAATAAAGGGGCGTAAGATTCCATGTGTCTTCGAGAGCGATTTGTGAACGAGCTAAATCCATAAATTGATCCTCTTGCTGAATATCTCCTGCGCCAAGGAGTAGGTCGCTTGTAAGAAATAAAATCAAAATCCAACATTTATCCATAACTTTGAACCCAATTTTTTGTAAGAGGAAGTTTATCAAAGGGACTCTATTCAACAAAAGGGATTACTTTGTCTGCAACCTGTTTTGTACAGAAGACTGGTGCGTTGTGGAGAAAGGCGAGGATGATGCAGTCAGATGGACGTGCATCAATCTCAAAGATATACTTGAGGCCATTTTTTTCCGTTTCAAGGAAAAGGCGGCTCAAAAATGTTGTATCCTGCACGTCATTGATGAGCACTTGTTTTACGCGAACTTCAAGAGCGTTGAGAATAGTTGCTAGCAGGTCATGGCAAAGCGGTCGCGTCCTCTCTTCGCCGCTCAGGTGAGACTGAAGAAATCTGCCTACTGATGAATCTGTAAAAATAGCAAACCGCTGATCCTTGTTGCGAAGCACGATAGCTGTGTACACATGAGTCTGAATGATTCTGTCAAAGGCAACCTGGATAAAATCTTGCGTCATATTTTGCTCTCAAACCTTTTGTGGACAATCTCTCCATTCAAAAAACCGATAACTGCTTCATGAGCCATTTTGAAAAAGATTCCAGTTTCAACTACCCCTGGAATCGACTTCAGGCTTTCATCCACACTTTTCCATGACCCTACAGCTAAATCCACTTCAATGTCAACAATCCAGTGGCCATCATCAGAAACAACAGGGCCATTTTTGCCTTTTCGTAAAATTCCTTTATATCCAAATCGAGATAATTCTATTAAAGTTGCTTGTTCTCCAAAGGGGACGATTTCGACCGGAAGAAGTGGGTAAGAAGTCCTATCCCATTTTCGTTCATCCACCATCAAGATCAATTTTTTTGACGCTCGCGCCACAATCTTTTCCCTTAAAAGCGCGCCGCCAGCTCCTTTAATAGCAGACCCATCTTCTCGCAAAAAATCAGCTCCATCAAAAGTAATGTCCAGAAAACCATCCCAAGACGTTTCCTCCATAAGCGGAAGGCCTTTCGCCTGCGCAAGAGCTTTTGTAGCATTTGAGGTGGCAAGGCAGATGATTTGTAACTTCTCTTGTCTGTATCTCTCTCCAAGGGCTTCGATGAAGGCGCTTGAAGTTGTTCCGCTTCCCAAACCTATTCGCCCCTGTGGAGGGACAAGTGCTGCTGCATATTTTCCAATAGCTTTTTTAATGGTCTCAATTCGATTACTCATGAAAACCTTAAGATGGTTGAAGGCTTATCTATATGTACAGCATTTTTCAATATCTTGAAAGTGAGCGGTTGAGGTGTCCTGGAAAATTTTCTTACAAATAACCATTGCAACAAAAATCACGATTCATTTTATTATTTACAAAGAAATTGCTGATTCT
>PMZB01000162.1 GCA_003170575.1 Chlamydiia bacterium
CTCTGTGTGCTCTGTGGTAAAAAAAAATTACGAACTGTTTGCTTAACATACCTTATAGATAAATAATAAGAACGAACGCCCGAACGTACCAGCACGTGGCAGAATCACTTAATTGGTGGCGCAGCCACCAACCATTCTTTTTTCTATATTATCGGCCCCAATCCCGAGAGTACTTAAAATCGCGATCTATGGTGCGGTTAGACACTTTGGCAATGACTGGCAGTCGGCGCTTAAAGTGCATGTTTTTGATCTTTTGGTAGATATGGTCGATGAATGAGGGGGCAAAGCCTTTGGCAATAAGCTCTTCTCTACTAAATCGTAGATCCACCATAAGATAGAGAAGCTCATCCGCTTGCTTGTAGGTGAACCCCAAGTCTTCCTCATCTGTTTGACCATGCCAGAGGTCTGCGGTAGGCTTCTTGTCGATAATGACTTGAGGAACTCCCATCTCTTTGGCAAGAAGCCTTACCTGTGTTTTGTAGAGGTCCCCAATGGGGTGGAGCGCGCTTGCCATGTCTCCATGCAGCGTTGAATAGCCAAGAAGGAGCTCGCTTTTGTTACTTGTCCCCAAGACAAGCGCTGAAAGGCGCGCTGAGTGATCGTAGAGGATTGTCATGCGCTCTCTGGCCATCTTGTTGCCGCGCCGTGCACGATCTGCATCGGGGAACTTTTCAAAATAGGCATCAATCATAGGAGTAATGGGAATCTCTTCAAAATGAATTTTTAGCCGCTCTGCAACAAGCCGTGCATGCTCTTCACTTTCAGGCGAACTTGTGGAATAGGGAAGGCTATAGGCATACACATTGTCTGCCCCCATCGCCTCGGCCGCAAGATATGCAACAAGCGACGAATCAATCCCCCCTGAAACACCAAGCACGACCCGATTAAGATCAAACTTCCTCACCTCTTCTCGTATGAATGAAACAAGAATGCGACGCAAAAGGCGCGTGTTAATAGGAAGGCCTGGCATTAACAATCCCTCTCTCTTTCTACTCGATGCAGCTCTTTCATCGTGATGAAAAGGTTTTCATCACGCATGAGAGGCGAATAAATTCTTGCCCGGCGAAGAGCTCCTTCATCAAGGGAAGCTATCAGAAAATCCTCCTCAAGCATCTTTCCGCGGGCAATTGAAGCGCCGCATGGCTCCACAATCTCAGAGCCTCCCCAGAAATTCACCCCGTCTTCAAATCCTACTCGGTTGCAAAAAAGCACCCTCTCATTTAAAAACATCGCTGTTGTGAACACAAGTTTTTGCCAGACATCTGTGGTGCTTAAGTTCTCTTCATTTGTTAAACCCCGCCCGGGACTACTTGCAAGGCATAAAATCGTTGATGCCCCATCCATCGCGAGGATATAAGAGGAGGGCAAATGCCACATATCTTCGCAGAGCAAAAATCCCATTCTTCCAAAACGCGTGTCAAAAGCCCGAAAGCGATTTCCCTGGGCAAGATATCGTTGCTCATCAAACAGCCCGTATGTAGGAAGGTACACTTTTCTGTGAACGTGTTTGATCTCGCCTCCCTCTAGATAGATTGCAGCATTGTAAAATCGATAGTCTGAAGATGCTTCAACAAAACCTACTGCGATGGAAATATTCTTGGACAGCTCTTTAAGCTTTGCGATCTCAGGGGAAGAAAGGTTTAAGGCTACTTCAGGAACCAGATCTTTGAGAAAATAGCCAGTCAGGGCTAATTCTGGGAACACAATAAGAGAAGCCCCTTCTCTTACAGCACGCTCAACTTGCTGTGCAATAGTTTCAAGGTTCTCTCTCACACACCCTAGCTTAGGTTTTATCTGTGCAAGCGCAACGGAAAAGCTCATGATTCCCCCTTCAACAAAATGTTGCCTGAGACAACTGTAGCAACCCCCTCTCCTCCCAAATACTCGGCGCGGAAGGAATACTCCTCATTGCTCTTTCTCTCATATACTTCATACCCCTCGAGCATCCCATTGTGGGTAAACTCCCAAGCAAGTTTGTCACGGTCGCTCACACCTGATCCTGAGAACATTCCTATGGAGTCATTCTCCAAATTAATCTGGAACTCTCCATCCTCTTTGCCGCTAAGAGTAAACGTATTAACCATTGGCTCATGGCTCTCTACCTCAACTCGCTGTACAGCTTTAAACCGTCCATTCCCAAGCGCCGTTACAGTCCAACGCACAATCAAAGGATAGGGTTTTTCAGATAAAGGAATGGTAATTTCTCCAGTGCCTTCCCACAGTCCCTCTTGAAAAAGAAAATGATTCGTCAAAACATGAACCTCCGACTATAGACGCTCATTGTTACCCCCAGAGCAATCATTGTTATTACCATTGATGTGCCGCCATAACTCATAAGAAGAAGAGGCACACCAGTTATCGGGAAACAGCCAGACACCATCCCCACGTTAATCAGTACATGTACCGCAATGTATACTGCAACGCCAGCAGAAATCAACCGTCCAAATGGATCTTTTGCAGCAGCTGATGCTTGAAAGCAGCAAAAGATCAGAGAATAATAAAGAGCAAGTACCACAATAAGCCGAATAAACCCAAACTCTTCCCCAAATGCTGAAAAAATAGAATCCGTGTAGGGAGCAGGCAGGGACCCTCCTCGCCAATATTCCCCCTGACGCCATCCAGAGCCGGAAATTCCCCCAAGTGCGATCGCTGTTTTCGCAGCTTTCTGGTGATGCGTCTCAGGGTTTAATCGCTCGCATTGGTACTCCTTCAATACCCCCTCAAGATGCGGCTTGACCGATTCATAGGGAACCACGCCTGAAAAGATAAGTCCGACAATCAGCAGTATGATAGCCCCTGGCACGCAAAGGAACTTAAGTATGCTTTTTTGTACTCCTCCAAAAAACAGCATCACAAGAGTCATAGGATACAAGACTGTTGCCGTGCCAAGATCGGGCTGTTTCAGAATCAAAAAGAAAGGAACCGCCACAATAAGGCACGCAAAAAAGACTGTGGAGAAGAATGAAGAAATATGTGCTCTTCGTTCCAGAAACCAGCTTAAAGCCACAATCATGGCAAACTTTGCATATTCTGATGGCTGAAACCCTATCCCTAGAAAAGGAATCCTATACCACCTTTGCACCCGGGCAATTGGGTCGGTCAGGAAAAGGCCGAGAAGGGAAACTATGCTCAGAGCATAAATGATCCATACCCATTCCCGAAGCTTGGCATAGTCAAAATATGCAAAAAAGAAAAAAAGCCCCCAGCCCAACCCAATCCACTCAAGTTGACTTTTCACAGCTGGGAGGAAAAAGGTGGTTGGATCAGATTCAGTAAGCAAACTATGGGAATAGGAAGCAATTGTGATCACCCCTAATGCCTGGAGCGCACAAATGATTGCTATCATCCGAAAATCAATACTCCCAACGCGCTGTAAAGCCCACATACTATACACTCGTTCTTTTTGCGGCAGTCATTCCCAATCACTAAATCTGCGATCTCGCTGGTTCACCAATGCTGAGCTGTTTGATAGGAAATTTTGAATTGGGAAGTGACGTTATTCAAGTTTACTAGAATAGCAAGCCTGACCCAGGGGCCGTTATTCAAGTAAACTTAAATAACATCCCATTTCCTGGGTTATTATTCAAGTTTACTTGAATAACAAAGACGTTGGGAGCTCTTTGATTGTGGGCACAAACTTGTGAAGCAAAAAAAAGTGACGTGAATTTTCTTTGGTTCTGATATTAAGGGTTCGTTGAAAGGCAAAAAAGGGAATGTCATGAATATTAAAGAAAGTTTTCTTACTACAGTTTGGAACTTTCTGGACTACGTTCCTGTTGTAAGTACAGGAAAAGGTATAGTTCAGTTGGTAAAACAATTATTTCAGAAGATAGTTGGCAAAGACACAGAAAAGTCAACATCACTCCCAATTGATCACAAATGGTCCATTCTCAACAAAAAAGGGAGTGTTGCCAGAAATATGACGATTTGTATCCCCGTTATTGGGAATATTTTCATCGGAATTGTTGATATCATAGCCTTAAACTCAGTGCAGGAACCCATCCGCTTGACGCCTACAGAAATTGCCAAACTCAAAGCAGCTGCAGTTTCTGTAAATGGAGAAGCTGCTTTTGAACTAGCTAGACAATGTGATTTAAATAAGGAGCCTGAAGAGCAAGTCTTCTGGCTAAAGAGAAGTGCGGAGCTGGGCAACAGTTTAGCAATGGTTCTGTTGGGCAATTGCTACTGGAATGGAAGAGGGGTGCCAAAAGATTTTGCTGAGGCTGTAAAACGCTACGAGGAAGCAGCAAAAAAAGAAAATGGCTTAGGTATGGATCTTTTGGGCCGCTGCTACCTGAATGGGATAGTCAAGCCTCAGGACGACAAGCAGGCTGTGTTCTGGTTTGAATCTGGGGCTAAAGTTGGAGAAATCGCAGCAATGAATGACTTGGGAGAATGCTACAGGGATGGAAGAGGCGTGCCAAAAGATGTTACTAAGGCCGCAAAATTGTTCAAGGAAGCAGCAGAAAAAGGAAGCCCGATAGCAAAGAATAACTTAGACAGGATAGAAGAAGAATCCCATCCATCAAAGGAAACATGACGGAAAAGATCGCTTCCTCTTACTCAAATCATTTGTGCAGAAATACCAAAGTGGCAAGAATAAGGTTTCTAGCAAGGGAGCTTTTTTATGGATCCAATCGCACATGACACAATCGTTTTAGACGTTGTAGATTCCACCAACACCTGGGCAAAGAAGAATCTGGCATCCCTTTCACAGGACAAACCTACGTGCATCATTGCACGCAGCCAGACAAAAGGAAGAGGGCGATATGGGCAAACGTGGGTTTCTCCTAAAGATCTGAACCTCTATTTCACACTCGCAGAAAAGGTCACTGCACCCCTCGCTCTTCCTCACTATGCTGAAGTTGCAACCTTGGCTATTCAAACGACCCTATGGGACTGGCAGCTTCCTTCCTCCATCAAATGGCCCAATGACGTTCTTGTGGACAATAAAAAGATTGCGGGGGTGATTGTAGAGGAGGCCTCCCTGGATAATGCATCATGGGCAATTTTAGGAATCGGTCTTAACGTAAACATGGGGCGAGATGAATTTAGAGAAATAGAACGGCCTGCAACCTCCATGCTCCTAGCCCTTGGAACCCATTTTCCCATTGAAGCCGTACGCAACTCTCTTAAAGAGAAGTTACTTGAGCTTCTTGCTTGGGCAAAAAATAATCCAGATCAATGCCACGAAAGGTGGGCTAGAGCCTGTTCTTGGATTTTAGGCAAGGAAATCTCCATTCATACAGGCCCCTATGAAAAAATCTCAGGAATTGCCCTAGAGATTACTGCAGAAGGCCACCTTCTTGTAAAAACCGCCTCAGGAAAGATCGTTACCGTTGCCTCTGGGCATCTCCAGAACTAAAGAATGATGCACCTGTTGTTTTAAGAGGTGCTGAATATAGAGAAAGGTGGAACCGGATGACCCCATACAATCCACACACGCGCCTTGGAACTGTATGCTCACCCTTTTGCCATCGATAAGATCCTGGACTTCAATGCCGCCCCCATCTCGTTGCAAGTAGGGCATAATATATCGTTCGATCGCCTCTCGAATGAGATGAAGCCTCTCTTCCTTGGAGAGAGTTTCCCATTCAGGATGCTGTTCTTGACAAGGCAATGAAAGAGCTGTAAAAAGCTGATCTCTAGCCTCTAGCACCAGGGAAACAATCCTTTTTATCCTTCCTGAAATTTGTTTGCCTAGAACAAGTGTTTCAAGCTCGGCTGCATTTATGGAAAGAGCCCGCTCATATGGTTTTCCGATACTTCTTTCGCATAGAGTCTCAGCACATCCAATAAGCAAAGAGTCCCCAAACGCAGAAAAGAGAGCGTCTACCACAATTCCTTTGTTGTCGATTAGCCAGGAAAAAACAAGCTTATTTCCTTCCTCAAAGCTCCCAGCCTCGCCTCGAGCAAGCGTTGCATTACGAAGTTGCGCATCTTCTGCACAAAATAGGCCAAGGCAAGTAGGCGCTTCTACTCTCAGAGAAAAACTTTTAGGATACTCCCCCCAAATTAGATGTCCCTTTCTCATCAGATGCCCTCAGAAATAACCTGCAGCTCTTTATACGCACGGCTCAGCCGTTCTTTTGCTTGGGTCATTGTCTTTTCGTTGATATCGCTTCCAAAACAGAACGAAACGGCTGTCATTGCATCCAAAAAGGATATGCCAATACAGGGGAGCATTCTCTCCAGCAAAGGAAATGGCCCTCCGCCTATTGTTGCAAACATATCTCTTCGAGCCAAAGTAAAAAGAAGAAGCTCATTTTTTACTTTCTTGAACTGTATGCAGGAGATATGGGGAGCCCGCTCAGCATGACCCCAAAGAACATCTTCCCCTTCCTCAAACAGGGCCCGCAACCGAGCAACTTCTGTAGTAAAAAAGAGCTCCTGAGAAAACGCCTTTTCTACACTGTTCACAAAAAGATGAAGCTGCCCAACAGTTGTTTCCCGCCTCTCTAAGGGAGTGCCTCTTGCAGCCACACATGAAAGGCCAATGGGAACTCCTAATGCCGCTCCACGCACCAACACATAATCAGCAAGCTCCAGAATACCTTCTAGCGGCACTTTTCCCAAGGCATAGCTTATATCAAGAGCTACGCAACTCTCTTTTTCTTTTGCTCTTTCAAGCACGTCTTTGCCGACAATTACCCCAGTCAAGGGGTGCACATACTGCAAGAAAACAAGACCACCCTCTGGCTCTTCTTTCTCCCGAAGATAGTGTACGTCAATATCTCCTCGAGCCTCATCACAAGCAGAGAGAGCGGCATTAGAGTCGGTTAAAAACACACTGACCTTTTTCCTGCCGCTTGAGCGAATAATGGCTTTTGGAATGTCGTCCCAGCTGGATGTGATAAAATACCTGCTTTCTTGATCCATCAAAAAGCAAGAACGAACCCGCGTATCAGCTTCCTCGAAAGCCTTGTCTAAGCCATGCATAATTCCGTAGGAAGAAGACATTTCCCCCCATAAATCTTTCCCAAGGCCATCTTGCGGCATAGTCTCAGTGGCATTATCCAGGTAGATCACACAAGAGCTCCGATGATTGTCTTCAGGTCTTCAAGACCCTCTCCCTCTAAGGCAGATATTTCTATCACATAAGGATGGGAAACACCATCCCTAAATGCTTTCACAAGCTCTTTTGAGGTCTCCACATCGCATTTATTCAGTACGCAACAGCTTGGCCGGTCAAGAAGCCCTGGGTTATAGCTCATGAGCTCTCTTTTTAGCACAGCAAAATCATCCATGGGAGTGCGCCCTTCAGTGCCTCCGGCATCAAGGATAAAGAGCAAAACTTTAGTTCGTTCAATATGGCGCAAAAATTCTAATCCGAGTCCTTTATTTTGGTGTGCGCCTTCAATAATGCCTGGGATATCGCTGAGCACAACTCTTCTTTCACCATATTCGATGATTCCAAGATTGGGTGTCAGGGTAGTAAAAGGATAGGCGGCAATTTCGACCTCTCGACAGGCAAGCTTTGAAAGCAACGTAGATTTTCCAGCATTGGGAAACCCGACAAGCCCAACGTCAGCGATTAATTTCAGCTCAAACTCAACCAGTTTTCTTTCCCCAGCTTCCCCATCTGTTGCAATAGTTGGAGACCTATTTGTAGGGCTTTTAAAGTGATCATTCCCTCGTCCGCCTTTTCCACCGCGGCACAGAACAAAGGTTTCATGCTCCTTTACTCCATCAAACAGCACGTCTCCAGTCTCAAGATCTCTCAAAATCGTTCCAGGAGGAACTTTAAGCGTGATATCTTCTCCATCTTTTCCCTTTCTACAACTACCAGCGCCTTTTCCCCCATTTTCTGCATGAGCCTTTCGCACATGACGATACCATTCCAGGCCACAGCTGTTTGGGTCTACGTATACAAATACGGATCCGCCCTTGCCGCCATCACCGCCAGCTGGCCCGCCCTTAGGAATATAT
>PMZB01000135.1 GCA_003170575.1 Chlamydiia bacterium
AGATTCTCCACTATGAATAACGAGCCTCTCATCAAGGTAATCAAAGACTGCAGCGTCTCCCTTCTCATCTTGGATAAATAAATGGAGGTTGATATCTCCAAGAGTATTTTTATCAATATCTAAAGTTTTAGCTAGTTGCGTTGCATCTTCATCCGGTAGAGTGCTTGGTTGTACATCGAATTTTTGAGCGAGCGCTATCGCTTCGGAAACTGTTGCTGCATTATCCAAGAAGTACTTTCCTAATAGTTTAGTAGGAACTATCACTTTTGTCGGTAGGGAAGGATATTGGGCATTTCCAAGCCATAATCCGAGGACACACAACCCCTCCTCATTTATCCCGGCCATCACACCAGGGAAAACACGGCCTTTTTCAAGTTCATTGACTGTAATGCTTCCATATTTAGATGACCAATTCTTGTGAATAGCTGATTCTGCATTATTAGCCATGCCGCGTGGATTTATAACAATGACGGCATCTTTATTTACCCAGTCATGATTTTTCCCGGCGAAACTTTGGTCTTTATACTGTAAACCAATTGCCGTACATGCAAAAACATAGTTTAAAAATAAACAAAGAGCAAATGATATGGCAATAAATAGACTTTTTACTTCTCTCATGAAGTTTTCTCCTAAAAGGAGTATACCAAATCAAGGAATTTTTGCGCGGGCTTTCGAAGACCTTTCGAAGCTGGGTGAAACATGCCCATCGTGTCCGTGCCTGTGAATTCTAGTGATTTTTATCGTTGAACAAGGCTATCGTCGAAAAATATATCTCTCCAGAAAGAAAAGGTATATATGCAAGAGATCACAACGCGTGCTTGGTCGAAGAAGGTGTATCTTCATCAAGTATTGTTCTATGGGACCATTGGTGGACTGATGGCGCTACCGACATGCTTAGCCTGTTGGTGCCCACTATCAATTGCCAATTTTCTTTCTTTTTTTGTTATTGTCTACCTCAGAGCACTCTGCGAGACACATTTTTTGTACGGAAGTCCATTCAAGAGCGTCTCTTTCGCAAAGACTGCTTTCTTTTCTCTCGCAACAGCTGGGCTCATGACGGTTTTTCTCATCCTTATCAAGCCGACACTAGGCTGGTTTGCGATCCCTGTATCAATTATTTTTGCCTTACAGATCGTCGGAAAACTGAAAAGCCGGTTTTGGCCTAATGGTGCCGCTACTGATCAACTTAGCCAGAAAATAAGGACCAATACCACAATTACCTATGTCTTTTTTGCCATTTTTGTGCCCATCACAATAGTTCTCTATGCACATTTTCACATGAATTTCACTGTTTCTATGGCTTCTGGATATCTTCTTGGGGGGGTTGTTGAAGAGTTAGGCATTCTTCGTATTCTTTACAAAGAGCGTTTAGCTGTACAGAAAATCCTTTTCTGCCTTATTTGGTCAACACTATGTGCGGGATTTGCAGCAACCAGTATATGGGTCATGATGCAGTACATGGGATTAGCAGGGCAACCTGCTACAATTATCGGCATTATCCTTGCTAGATTAATTCAGCCTTTATATTTCTCATCCAAGTAGGAGAGGTACTCTTTTTCTGAAGGAGGTTTGCCAAGAGCTCGCTCAATCAGGTGTTTACTCCTGAATCTGCGGCCATGACTCCAGACCCTGTCGTGAAGCCAAGTGTGGATGGGAGCAAAAACTCCGGCTTGAATGAGTTCTTTGACATCTGGCAGATCTTTTTGCAGGGCTTCCCAAAGAGATGCAGCATACATGGATCCTAGGACATAAGTGGGAAAATAGCCGAAATACCCAGAAGACCAGTGGATGTCCTGGAGGCAGCCTTCCCTTTCGCAGGAAGGGGTAATGCCCAACATCTCTTGCATCCCTTGATTCCATCTCTCTGGAATGTCTCGCACATTAAGCGACCCTTCGAGCAATCCTTTTTCGATTTCAAAGCGCAAGAAGACGTGAAACGGGTAGGTTACTTCATCTGCTTGCGTTCGGATGGGAGAGCACTGCACTGAATTGAGTTGTCGGTACAGAGTTTCTGCATCGGGGAGTGGGTGCGATTTAAGATGTTTATTTAAAAGGGTGAAAAGGCGGGTGCAAAACATTTTCGAAGACCCAATAATTGTTTCCCAGAAACGAGATTGGCCTTCATGTATACTTAAAGAGGCAGCTTCCCCAAGAGGCGTGCCATAGTATTGTCTGCTTAAACCCATCTCATAAAGGCTATGGCCAGCTTCGTGCATTGCAGAACGAATTTGGTCAAGAGTGTCCTCATGGTTATGGCGAATGGTAATTCTTGAGTCTGTTGGGTGGCCAGCGCTCGAAAAAGGATGTGCAGCAGTGTCCAGCCGGCTTCTGTCCCAGTCATATCCGATTGATGTTAGAATTTCTCGACTTAAGCGCAATTGTTCTTCTAAAGAGGCTGAGCATGGCCTTTTTGCTGCCTCATAAAAAGGTGTTTTTTTAATTTTTTCGAGCAGATTTTTCAATTTTGGTTTGAGCGCTGAAAAGAGAGTTGAAACCTCTTTAGTTGTAAGCCCAGGATCATATTCGTCCAGAAGTGCGTCAAGAGGGTGATCCTTAAATCCAAGAAGTGATGCTTTTTCGCGAACCAGATCCACAATCTTTGCGAGATGCGGTTCAAATAGTTTCCAGTTGCTTTCTGGTTTTGCTTTTTCCCAGGCGGAGAAGGCTTCGGAAGATGCCACGGTAAAGCGTTCTACAAAAGAAGTTGGAATTTTCCGGGCTTTTGTTATGTCCTCAAGCAGTCTTTCTACTTGAATTGCTTCATCAGATTCTTTGTTGTCTATAGTATGTGAAAGGGAGGTGAGGACATCGAAGAACCGGTCCTCAATCTTTTTGTTGTGAATAATGCCTGCGAGCAATGCTCTTTGGTTGCCACGATGCTCAGCTCCTCCTGGAGGCATCATGGTCTCCTGGTCCCATGTCAGTAAGTTCAAAATGCTTTCCAGGACCTTTATTTCTTGAGAATGGTGAATCACATACTGAAAAAGCTCTCTATTCATTTTGATCCTCGTATATATACTCGACTAATTGCTCTCATGATCCAATCATATATTGGCGAGAAAAGCGCGATGCTCATGAGCACAAGCACCCATGAGAGACTCCCTACAAGAATATCACTTAACCAGTGCGCTCCTGAAAGAAGACGCGAAAGAAGAAAGATAGTGGAGAAAAGAAAGGCAAGCAATCCTCTTTTCCATGAACCAAAAAACCACAAAAACCCGCACCACAAGAAAACAATTGTGGCATGGTCTGCAGGGAAGGAAAAAAGAGAGCTGTCTTTTACTTTTAGTGATGGAATTACTGTAGAAAGGCGAAAGGTGTCAGTGAAGGTTTCTGTAGGACTGTGGCGGCTAAACCCATGCTCAATTAAATAGGGAGTCATAATCTGCTTGCAAAGAAGCATGGCTATTTCAAACCAGATCAATGTGTAGATAAGCTCCACAACTCTTTTTTTTCTCTCTTCACCTTGCTCCTCGAAAACATAGAGGAGAAAAAACCCGAGTAAGAAGAGGGCTCCAAAAACATCGGTAATTTTGATACTGGCTGCTGCCCAGAATATTTGTTGGACTGGATGATCCGCAAGATAGGAATTTAAGCATCTAAAAACCTTCACATCCACAAAATGCCAACCTTCTGCTGTCGGAGGAAACCAAAGGCTGAATAGTAGAAAAGACGCTATCCCAATGAGAAGTAAAAATTTGATCAATTTTTGTGACTGTACCACGTATCTATAGCTCCGCTAAAGAAAGAGATAATACCAGAGCCTTTTGCAAAACTCAGCAAAAAATCCTTCTTCGTCGGATTTTCTTCTGAGCTTTGTAAATGCTCTGGAAAAAATAGGAACTGAAGTGTATGAGAGGGAGATTCAATGAGGGTGCAAAAAAAATGAATCTTGTTATTTGGCTTCCGGCGATGTTTGGGTTGGGGGTTTTCTTGATGGTGCTGTGTTTTCTCTTCAAAAAGGGGTGCGAAAAAATATGATCCCTTTGACAGTGGCTCTTGTTATCTTTTTGTTTATTTATTTAACTGTCTCGCTTGTTCGCCCAGAGTGGTTTTAGGGGGATAAATGAGTTGTCTCCATCTTCTGTTTTTGCCTCTCCTTCTTGTGACAACGGCAACAATTATTGCCTTCCCTTTGAGCCGGTATATTGCGTGGATTATGGATGGCAAATATACCTCACTACCAATTGTAGGATGGATTGAGAAGCGGCTGGATTCTGGTCCGCAAAATTGGAAGCAGTATGCAGGCTCGCTCCTTCTTTTTAATACTCTGCTTTTTGTATTTGGCTATCTTGTTCTTGCCTTGCAGCCCTATTTACCTTTAAATCCAGAAGGAAAAACACTCCTTTCCCCAACAACTATTTTTCATAGTGCAATTTCCTTTATGACCAATACTGACCTTCAGCATTATTCTGGAGAGGTTTATTTATCCAATTTCAGCCAAATTTTCTTTGGAATTGTGAACCTTTTTTTGTCCGCAGCAACTGGTTTTAGTGCTTTGACTGCCATTATTCGTGCCTTTCGAGGGGAGTCTTTGGGCAACTTTTTTGTAGATGTGTGGCGCGTTGTTTTTTATCTTTTTCTGCCGATCGCGTTCCTGATTGCTATTGTCTTTATTTCTCAGGGCAGCCCCATGACGTTTCAGAGCTCTGTGACTGCGTCCACACTAGAAAAGGGGGAGCCTCAAACGCTTGTGGTTGGGCCTGTAGCTGCTTTTGAATCTATGAAAATGCTTGGCACAAATGGCGGAGGCTTTTATGGAGCAAACTCAGCCCATCCGTTCGAAAATCCCACAGGTTTTTCCAATATTTTAAATGCTCTTTCCATGATGCTGTTTCCCTTTGCTCTTGTTTTGACCTATGGAAGAATGTTGAAGCGGTTTAAGCACAGCCTTGTGATCTTTTCTGTGATGCTCCTTCTTATGATATGCACGATAAGTTGGAGTATCTTCTTTGATACAATGCAACCCAATCCAGCCTTTACAGCGCATCCTGCGCGTGCCTTTTCTCTTATACAGATCCCTTCCGTTCCTTCCTTGCCAGTAGATCAGCATTTAGGAAATTTGGAAGGAAAGGAATTGCGCTTTGGGATAGTCGGAGGTTCGACTTTTGCTGCGCTTACAGCTGACGTAACATGCGGCGCAACCAATGCCCAGATGGATAGTTTAAATCCCCTTGCAGGGCTCTCCCCAATGGTTGGCGTGTGGCTTAACTGTATCTTTGGAGGGAAGGGAGTGGGCATGATTAACATGCTTTTCTATCTCATTATTGGCATTTTTATTGCAGGGATGATGGTGGGTCGGACTCCTGAATATTTAGGGAAAAAAATAGGAGTGCGCGAAGTCAAGCTTGCGATCATTGGGTTGTTGGTCCACCCTCTTATGATCCTTATGCCGCTTGGCCTTTTTACCATGCTGCCTTGGGGTGCAGATGCTTTAGGCAATCCCGGCCCTCACGGGTTCTCAGAGATGCTGTATCAGTTTTGCTCAGCTTCAGCAAATAATGGCTCTGCGTTTGATGGATTGAGAGTGACCTATGGCTTTTATAATAATCCAACTCCTGCGCCTCAAGCCATACCGTGGGACATTGCCACAGGCATAGTTATGGTTTTGAGCCGATTTCTGCCAATAATTGCCCCCATTGCTTTGGCAGCGTCTTTGGGTGCGAAAAAAACAAGTCCTTTTAGTTTAGGGACTCTGCGCGACGATACAGTGACATTCGGCTTTCTTCTCTTAGGCACGATTTTTATCGTGGGAGCGCTTCTCTTCTTTCCTGTGGCTGCATTAGGGCCACTTGCTGAACATTTAGGCCCAATCCCGTTTGGAGGAGGTTAATCTCATGGATGGGGAGAAATATACGACCATTCGCCGCATCACCAAAAGACCATTGTTTGAGAGGGAAACAAGCATAAGGGCCCTCAAAAATGCATTATTCATGCTCCGACCGGATATCCAGTGGAGAAATCCGGTCATGTTTGTTGTGGAAGTAGGTGCTTTTTTAATTTTAGTCCAAATCCTTTTGATGGGTTGGGGAAAAATTATTTCTCCCATACCTCTTACCTATTTTATTGCCATAGAGATATGGCTTGTTTTGACCCTCTTTTTTGCAAATTATGCAACAGCTCTTGCAGAAGCGCGAGGCAAGGCTCAAGCAGAATCCCTTCGGAAGACACGCCAGGAGACTGTTGCCTACAGGTTGCTTGATCATGAAAGTGTGGAGCAGATCTCCTCTTCTTTGTTAAATAAGGGGGATCGTGTGCTTGTCAAAGCAGGGCAGCTTATTCCCACGGATGGGGAAATCATTGAAGGCGTCGCATCGATTGATGAATCAGCGATTACCGGGGAATCCGCGCCAGTCATACGAGAAGCAAACTCTGATCGCTCTGGCGTTACTGGAGGCACACTTGTACTCTCTGATCAAATTGTTGTCCTTGTCACAAGTAACAAGGGCGAGTCTCTTCTGGATAAAATGATTGCTTTGATTGAAAGTGCGATTCGGCAGAAAACACCTAACGAGCTTGCTGTAACAATGTTGCTTTCTGCCTTAACGTTGATTTTTCTGATTGTTGTGGTGCCTGTGTGGCCAATGGCATATCACGCTGAAACCTATATGACAGGGTATCTTCCACCACACACAGTTCTGCAAAATCTTGGCACGGATATTCCAACTCTTATTGCGCTCTTAGTCTGCTTGATCCCAACCACCATTGGGGCACTTCTTGCCGCAATCGGCATTGCGGGTATGGATCGGGCGCTCCAATCTAATATCATTGCTTCGTCTGGTAAAGTGATTGAGCTTGCAGGGGACATTGATACGATCCTTTTTGACAAAACAGGAACGATCACGTTGGGAAATAGACGAGCGACATCATTGTTTGCCTTAAAACCATATTCTGAAGCCGAAGTATACTATTTAGCAGCTCTTGCATCTTTAGCCGACACCACGCCTGAAGGGAAAAGTATCAAAAAGTTATACGAAGATAGAGAGGGAAAAGAGCTGACACTTGCGGAAAATACTGCGTTTATCCCTTTTACGGCCAAGACACGGATGAGCGGCGTGAATCTTCCTGATGGAACAGAAATTAGAAAGGGGGCGCCAGACGCTATTAAAAGATTTGTAGAGGGGAAGAATGGACGCATTCCCCCCGATCTAGAACCTATTGTCAGGGATATTGCCTTAAAAGGAGCCACACCCTTAGCTATTGCCAAAAATAACACGATTGTTGGAGTGCTCTGCCTTGAAGATGTGCTAAAACCTCATATGAAAGTGCGCTTTAATCAGCTTCGAAAAATGGGTTTGCATTTGGTTATGATAACCGGTGACAATCCTTTAACAGCTAAAACAATTACTGAGGAAGCCGGCCTTGATGACTTTTTAGCCGAAGCTACCCCTGAACATAAGCTTGACTTTATAAAGAAGCTTCAGGCAGAGGGCAAGCTTGTGGCGATGATGGGAGATGGAACAAATGATGCTCCTGCATTAGCTCAAGCTGATGTTGCCCTGGCTATGAATGCAGGCACAGATGCAGCTAAGGAAGCTGCAAATCTTATTGATCTTGATAGCGACCCAACCAAGCTCATCGAGGTCATAGAAAATGGCAAAGAGCTTCTTATCACAAGAGGAGCGGTCACCACCTTTTCCATAACAAATGATGTGGCAAAATATTTTGCGATTATTCCAGCTCTCTTTGCTGGCACACTTCCCTGGCTGAATTCCATTGATATCATGCATCTTCATTCGCCCACTTCAGCAATCCTCTCCGCGGTCATTTTTAATGCGCTTATCATCCCCTTTCTTATTCCTATAGCTCTAAAAGGGGTTAAGTACAAAGCTCTTGGTGCTGATGCCCTCTTTAGAAGAAACTTGGCTTTATGGGGGTTTGGGGGAGTTATTCTTCCTTTCATAGGAATTAAATTGATTGATGAAATAATGGTATATGCTGGGTTGGTAAACTAACATGAGAACTCTTGCAAAAGCCTTATGGCTTCTTTTCTTTTCAGTCCTTCTTTGTGGCGTGCTCTATCCACTTGCCCTCTGGCTTGTGGGTCAAACGTTTTTTCCCTTTCAGGCAAATGGAAGCCTCGCACATGATGCTAGGGGAAATACTATTGGTTCCTATCTTATTGCCCAGCCTTTTACGGGAGATGGCTACTTTCACCCACGTCCCTCAGCCGCCTCCTACAACGCAGCAGCTTCTTCCGCCTCAAACCTTGCCCCTTCCAATCCAGCGCTCCGTGCCCGCGTCGAAGCAGATCTCAAGCAAATAACCATAAAGGGCGAAGTGCCTGCAGATATTGTGACAACCTCTTCCTCCGGCCTTGACCCTCACATTACCCTCCAAAATGCTTATTATCAGCTCCCACGAGTTGTGCATGCTCGTGCACAGGCGCTTCATCTACCTGAAGAGGATGTTCGCGAAAAGATCACCAAGCTTCTTGAGCAAAAAGCTTTCGCTCCCTTGAATGGCCTCGGCGGAGAAAAAATCGTTAATGTGCTGGAGCTCAATCTAGTTTTAAGGGATGACCTCTATTAGATCAAAAATTCACTATTGATTTTTTATCCTACAAAATCAATAATGACGTTGTCTTACAGAGAGAATTCCCCATGCCATATAAACCTATGTCGCCAAAAGAGTTTGAAAAGTACTTAAAAATGGTTGGCTGGTACCTGGAAAAGGGGAAAATTGACTGGAACTTATATAATGAAAAGGCTCATTTCATCTGCTCTGTCAAAATAAGTCATGGAAGCAGAACGAAAAGCGAAGTAGCCGCAAGCTCTGTAAAAAAAGTGAAAAAAGAATTTGAAGAAAAAGGTTTTGTATGGCCTCCAAGAAAGAAATCGAAAAAGAGTTAGCAATAGCACTCAAAGAAATAGGTGAGATAAAACCTGTCTTTGATAAAAGTTGTAAAGAATGGGTATTTTCTCATGAGTTATATCCAGTAGAATATGGCGGAAAAACTCCTGAAGAGGTCATTAAAAACTATCCACTGTATCTCAAAGAATTCATCAAGCAACGACTCGATAAAAATTTGGCTCCATTCATTGAAAAGAAGACTAAAGGTCGAGGAGGATATCGGCCAGGAGCGGGTAGACCCAAGGGAACAACCTCTGAACCAAAGCTCAGAGTATATTTACCAGAAGATGTGGCTAATTGGATTCGAATTCCAGAACATCTGCTAAAGGTAAAAAATCTTGTAAGGAAATGTTGTTGAAAGTGATAAGATCTTAAAGAATCTAGTTCTTGCTGATTACTTTGTTATGATGACAACGTCTTCCTCCGGCCTTGACCCTCACATTACCCTCCAACAATAGAGTTTCCTTACGATCTCTTAAGTCGAGAGTGAGCAGAGCGACTTTTTCGCATCACAAAAAGCCGTTTCGCGACAAATAAACTGGGAAGGCACGTCACAAAAATAGCGCGCGTGACATATAATCTCGTTTGAGCGCCAAATCAAACCCAAGTTTACTGAGTGAGGGATCGAATTTTCTACAAATTGAAAAGACTCAACAAGGTTCCTAAAAAATTTGACACTACTCAATAACAATCTATTTTGTTTTCAAGGAGGAAAGAGGTATTTAGAAAATCCAACATGAAGACGTGGTCATTATTTCTTAGCTAATTCTTGCTCTGGTGTAAACAGGCTTCGATTTTCCTTGCTAAGTACCCTGGGTCGCGTAATCCCCCATTATGATACTCAGGCATCCCAATAAAGATCTTATTCTCCCTAGGAGTTGTCGGGTCGTCTAATAAAGCCTTGGCAAGAGAAGCTTTTGCAGGAATCACTCCATCGTTGATAATTTTTGAACTGTCAGTTAATTCTTGATAATCGCAAACGCATGCTGTTTGCATAATAATTTCGGGAGCTTGCAGCTTTTTGGAAGAGTGCACACAATCCATATTCCAACCCAAAATCTTTACTAAAAAGCCCAATGCTCGGTGAATAAGGAGAGAGGCGGTTGTGCTAAGGTCAGAAAAGGTCCGACTTTTCACAAAGACATATTGAATGTCTTTTTTTAGCTCGTGATTTTTTAAAGCATCGCCTTGAACACCACCGCCAATAGAATGACCATATCCAATGATTTCTCGGGCTCCTATCCCTTTTTCCTTGTCTTCCAAGAATGCGAGCATGGCTCGATACCCTTTTGCCATCGCAGCTCTGTTTGGCAATCCGGAACTAACTCCGACTCCATTATAGTTAAAGACGATCGCATTGCCATTTAGCTCATTCAAGAGCTGATAAAGCTCATTGTAAACCAATTTTTGCTCATAGAATTCTCCATTTCCATTAGAAGGCAACATCCATCTTCCATTACCTAAAGTAGGGGCTTTTCCAACAATGACGGCATCGATTTTATACCCATCAACCTCAATGGTGAGGCGTTTATGTTTCCATTCATTCTCGAGATAAACTTGCGAACGAGTTTCTGTAGCATAATTTTTTGGGTATCCCATAAGGCTTGGGCTTGAAGCAGGCAATATCGCAACTTTGCCGGCAAGTCTGTGAAGTGCCTGACAAATGCCGATTGGGAAAACAATGATAGAAAGAATTTCCTTGAAAACTCTGCTAACCTTGGATTCGCTGTTCCATGTGTAGGAAACAGGAAGCAGTGTATTTGAGGCTAATTCCTGTTGAGTAACTTTTAAATAATCAGGTTGTCTATAAAATGCATTTTCTCCAGATAAGATCTCTCGAAGAGGAGTAGCTGGTACGCCTTGGGCATGGGCGGCATTGGTTCTTTTTATCGAACCATTAACCATTTCAGAGCTGCCGTCCAATTGTGCGAGCGTTCCACAGCCTGAAGCTTGATAAGGCGATGAAATATTTGATGCGGCAGATGGACCATATAAGGCATTAGATTGAATCTGACTCATATATTTTTCTCCGGGAGCTCTTACAAAAGTAATTATTTTACAA
>PMZB01000184.1 GCA_003170575.1 Chlamydiia bacterium
GTTTTTATGAGGTTAGAAACTGGAGATAATTCTATGTTAAGGCTTTTACAGGAAAAAACAAGAGGTGTTTCTGCTCGGGAAGTCTACACCTGTCCTATGCACGCTGAAATTCAGCAAGATCATCCAGGCGATTGCCCTATTTGCGGCATGGTCTTGGAGCCTGTAATGGTGACTTTGGAGTCTGAATCTTCTCAGTATCGCACTATGCTGGCGAGATTTTGGGTAGGTTTTATATTGACGATTCCTGTTCTTCTTCTGGCTATGGACATAGTTTCCTTTCCTCATAGTCAAATGCTCCAATTTGTTCTGAGCACCCCTGTTGTGCTGGGGTGCGGCTTCCCTTTTTTTAAAAAGGGCTGGAAAGGAGTTGTCAGGCACTCCCCTAACATGTTCACCTTAATCGCCCTTGGTGTTGGGTCTGCCTATTTTTACAGTACGGTTGCCCTTTTCTTCCCTTCTCATTTTCCTGAATCCTTCAAGCAACATGGGGAGCTATTCATTTACTTTGAGGCAGGTGCGACCATCACGGTTCTTGTGCTCCTCGGACAAGTGCTTGAGCTCAAGGCAAGAGAACGCACAAGCCAGGCTATACAAATACTTCTAAGCAAAGGAGCAAAAACGGCTCATCGTATAGTTCAGGGGCAGGAACGGGAAGTGGCTGTAGAAGAGGTAAAAGTAGGAGACCTCTTGCGAATAAAGCCTGGTGAAAAGGTACCTGTTGATGGCGTGGTGGTAGAGGGTGGAAGTTTCGTTGATGAATCGATGATGACAGGAGAGCCTGTTCCTGTAGAAAAGGGTCCCCAATCACAAGTGATTGGCGGGACAGTCAACCAAACAGGCAGTTTTTTAATGAAAGCACAGAGGGTTGGCAGTGAAACAATGCTCGCTCGCATTATCCAAATGGTTGCTGAAGCGCAACGGAGCAAGGCTCCCCTTCAAAAAATCGCAGATCAAGTCTCTTCCTACTTTGTTCCAGCAGTACTCCTGATCGCTCTTGCGACCTTTATTATATGGTCAAAGATAGGCCCCGAACCTCGTTTTGTGTTTGCCATTGTCAATGCAATAGCGGTCATGATTATTGCCTGCCCTTGTGCGCTTGGGCTTGCCACTCCCATGTCGATCATGGTCGGGATTGGTCAAGGCGCCCAAATGGGCGTACTCATCAAAAATGCCGAAGCTCTAGAAAAGCTTGAGAAAGTAAATATCCTTTTGATCGACAAAACCGGTACTCTGACTGAAGGAAAGCCAAAAGTCACAGAAGTTAAAACCGTTCCGCCCTGGACGGAGAATGAACTTTTGCGATTGGCAGCCTCGCTCGAACAAGAAAGCGAACATCCCCTTTCCGCTGCAATTGTGCAAGAAGCCAAAAAACGAGGCTTAAAATTATCTCAAGCAACCGATTTCCAATCTACAACAGGCGGTGGAGTTTCTGGTATCGTTGAGGGAAAAAAAGTGCTGGTTGGTTCAAGTCGTTATTTTGGCAAAAACGTACAGCATCTTGCAATAAGGGCTCTGACAACGATTTTTGTGGAGATTGATGAAGAAGTTGTTGGCGTCTTTGGAGTATCAGATCCAATCAAGGAGAGTTCCCCAAAAGCAATCCAAGATCTTCACCATCTCGGTGTTAAAATAGTTATGGTGACAGGAGATAATGAACGTACCGCTGAGGTGGTTGCCAAGGCTCTTTCGATAGACGAATACCATGCAGAAATAGACCTTAGCGAGAAAATTGAGATTGTGCGTCAATATAAAGAAAAAGGTCATGTTGTTGCAATGGCGGGCGATGGCATAAATGATGCCCCAGCCCTTGCTGCAGCGGATATTGGGATTGCGATGGGAACAGGAGCAGATGTCGCCATGGAAAGCGCAGGAGTTACACTTGTAAAAGGTGATCTGCATGCAATTGTGCGGGCAATCAATTTAAGCCGCGCCACGGTCCGAAATATCCACCAGAACCTTTTTCTTGCCTTCATCTATAACATAGTCGCCATACCCGTCGCAGCCGGCGCCTTGTATCCCCTCATGGGCCTACTTCTCAATCCTATGATCGCAAGCGGTGCTATGACTCTGAGTTCTTTATCAGTTGTGTTCAATTCCCTCAGACTCAAAAGGAGCGAGTAAGGTAAGAAGATGAAGAAGCATGTTGCAATCGAGATCTCAGGGTTTGTCCAAGGGGTATTTTTCAGATATCATGCAAAAGAGTTCGCAGAAACTATTGGGGTCACTGGCTGGGTGCGAAATCAAGATGACGGTTCGGTACACATCGAAGCGGAAGGCGATGAAGAGCAGCTTAATCGACTCATCGCCTGGTGCGGCCATGGGCCGAGGGGCGCATCTGTAGACAAGGTCGAAACAAGCTACTCCCCTACCCTACAGCAATATTCTGGGTTTAAGATTACCTATTAATTACTTAGAAATTATCTGTTTTCCTGGACTTTTATAATTTACAACTATATAATCAAATCTTTATATTAGTTTTTAAACATTTTCGAGTTAATTTTATATGATAGGATCTAGAGATTTTCTTGTACCTGAAGATGTGAATCCGTTTTTAACCCATTTTCCATACAACCAAGATCCATGTATTGACTATACTGGGGATGAGTTAACGCCTGTTTCTGATAGCTCAATCACGCTTGTAGGGGTTGTAAGTGGTGAAAAAAAGGTAGAAGTGGGCGAAAATTTGTCTTCTCCTCAATTTAGAAACGTACCCTTTCTTACTTTTTGTATCACTCTGGGAGCCTCAATTAATTGTATTCGCACCCATATTGCCAGTCACATAAAACTGACTAGCCATTTATCTTCCCACTCTGAGTTTTCTGATTCCCTTAAGACTTGTTTGAGCTTACTCATCGACAGTTGCTCTCTATATATCGAGGCTAATCCACATTATAACTATCGACTTAAACATTTTCGCGAAAAAATGAGATCAATTGTGCAGATCATTGATGAGGGTTCAACCCTGTTTGAAATACAGCAAAATTTAGAAAAACTGCATGAGGAGATTGAACTTTTAAACAAGAAGGGGAAGGATCAAGGTTTATTGACCCCACCAAACCTAGGTTGCTCCCCATTCACAATGAAGAAATTTGTTGGCCGGCCTTCTGAAGCGCCTTGCGCCTCACCTACAAGTAGCGCTCTCCCTGTGATCGTAAAACGTGCTTCATTTGATTTACCCAACATCGATGCTCCTCAGAAATTGCCAGCCACCCCGGTTTCAAGAGACAGTAAGGAGGAATTGTGTCGCGTTAAAATTTCAGAGATAGTCGAAGGCGCATTGACCGCAAATGTGAAACAAAGCTACTTCCTTGCTTTCCTCACCAATGTGCAGAGCAAGATTGAACAACTGCTTGATAACTACGCTCTCCAACTATCCTTGACGCGAATCATCAGTTATACTAAGGATCAATCGAGCTTGCTGGATTTGCATGCGCAACAGCTTGTGTCCTCTCTTATCCACATGTGCGAGGAATATCTTCGGATGCCTGTAGTGCCATTCTTCTTTGAAGTTACCCAATTGAAGATGAAACTTCTCAATGTTCAAAATGAAATATCAGAAAAGCGCACATCTAATCTAGATAATGAGCTCAAAGATCTTCAGGCATGTGCGCTCAATCATTTAGGCGCTCCATGGGCCGAACAAAGTTTAGATGGCGCACAGGTTTCAGTTTCAGTTGGTCGATCGGGCGAAGATAAAAGAGTTTTCTTAAATTTACTGAAAGCACACTTAGAACGGTTAAATAATTTCTATGATTCGTACAAGAAATTAAAAGAAGAAAGCTTGTTTGAAAGAAGAGGGTTCTTTGCAATTTTGATCTATAATACGTTTGTCCAATTAATTATGGAATGCGATGAATATTTAAGTGCTTGTTCTGGAAACCCATTCTCGCAGTATGTATGTTTATTCAAAGAGAAACTTGACAATGCTTGGCTTCATTTAACTAATTTGGGAGATATGAAGGAGGATCTGAAAGCCCTTCAATCTATTATCCAAACAGCACTGTCAAATCTCAACGGGAATGTCTCTTATATTCGGCCAGGGCTTGCCAAAAAATAATTTTTTTCATATATTAAGGCTTCACTCGCACGTTTACCC
>PMZB01000075.1 GCA_003170575.1 Chlamydiia bacterium
GTATTTATTATCCTAAATTCCCATGATTTTGTAGGCACGATTAGCGGCCATTTCAAAGTCGCTCTGAAAAACACCTAGATAACCGAACCTTTTTCGATAAGAATCATTTACATTTTTAGCCTTTTTGTGGTTCAATCGTGCCTATAGCGCGAACTATACAGTGGGCACGATAAACATGAGCTACATTCGAAAAAAAATTTCTAAATCAGACAAGGTTTCTGCTTTTGAGATCACGGCCAAATGGGACCCTGTAAAAAAGCAATCCCGTTGTGTTTCTAAATATTTAGGAATGATTGATGGAGCCGGAAACATACTTGCCAAGGGAAGTCGTGAGAAACCAAACCGGTCGCAGAAAGCTTCTAAACTAGGCGTCGAATTTTGTCAGGAGAACCTGATACAAGACTTTGGCAATGCTTATCTTGTGTTTGAATTTCTCAAAAAATCATCCATTTATGAGCCTTTGAGATTTGCCTTCGAAGCATACCCAGAGCTTGGGTCCCTAATGACCTATCGTCTTTGTAATCCAGGACCTATGTATAATTGCCAGCCCTGGGTTGAAGGAACCGTTCTCCAAACACTTGTTCACAAAACACTTGAGAAGGCTCAAAGGTTATCTTCACAAAACATCAGTAGAGTCTTGGCTTATCTTGGGAAGGAATCTGTTCAACGAACGTTCTTTTCGACCTATTTGAAATCAGAGAAACTAGGGGCCGCCAACGGCAAAAAGGTTATCGTTGATGCTACAAGCCTTCCCAATCAAATCAAATCGGACTTTAATGCTTGGGGGCATTCTGATGATGGTATCGAAAGGCAATTTCGATTTCATTGCGTAGTAGATCTAAAGACAAAGAATCCAATATATTACAGGACCGTCCCAGGAAACATCACAGACGTCTCTACTCTGGAGACTACAATAGCCGAACTCAAAGCTTTTGGAGTTGAAAGTAGCTTCGCTCTCTTAGATGCAGGATTTTGTTCGGCAAACAATCTTAAGTACCTATATGGACATGGCATTGATTTTTTAACGCGAATTCCTGCCTCCCGCGTTGTGTATAAAGATATGATCAAAACTCATGCAGCCGGACTGGAATCACTTGAAAATGCTCTTAAATATGGCAAGAGGGTTCTTTTTGGAAAGACCGTCAAAACCTTTCTCTATGGAAATGAAGGATACGTTTACATCATTCTTGACCCGACTAAAAAAGCCAAAGATATTACTCAACTAATTGAAGAACGCGACGGTGCTGATAAAAGCAATCAACGCGACGAAGAATGCGATGCCTTTACCTTTTCCCGGGCTGGGATTTTTATGTTGGCAAGCTCAAAAGAAATTCCCATCCAAGATGTCATGGGTAGTTACTATATGAGACAAACTGTTGAACAAGTCTTTGGCTATTCCAAAGATGATTTGGATATGCTTCCCATCCGCCGCCATTCAGAAGCCACTATTCGAGGCTATCTTTTCTTACAGTTTTTGCTTTTAGTCGTCTTTCTAGAATTAAGAAGGCTATTAGAACAAAAATTTACCGTTGAACAAGCTCTACTTCATGCAAGACAGCTCAAGTGCAAGATCTTCCCTAACCAGATCGTCGTTCAAGAACCTACTCGAAAACAAAAAGATATCTTTAAGGCTTGCTCTATCATCGTGCCTACTTCTTTGGGAATTTAGGATAATTCGAAGGCTGGCAACTGAATGGTAATGAACTTGAAGAATCGTGTCCACATGGATCAGTGATAGAAGGATAAGCAGAAAACTCTGCCCACAGTCCATACGGATCCACTAAAATCAAGGGACTATTATGCACGTAAGAATAGAGGTTTGGGCCATCGACGAACCCTAAGGGGTCTGAGGTTAGGAACCGGCCTACGGTTGGGGAATAGTATCTTCTCCCAAAGAATACAAAGCCTGACTCAGGGTCGGTACGTTTGCTGGAGAAGCGCTAGGGGTTTTGGGCGGAGCCAAAGGAGGTTTCTTCACCAAAGGCAGAGTAGCGATATGTGTCGGTGGGCTGGTAGGTGGAGATATGGAAGATAAATTTGGTTTACCTGGAATTTGACAAAGTGTTTTTGAAATTTTTAGTTTAGAGATACTCAAGAGGTATATGCTCCATTTGGTCTTCAATTTTCCAATCCTTAGGCAATACCTTTGGATTGTGCCAAAGCAGTGGATGGGTCAACCAGACATCACGATACTTCCGGATAATGTCGAGAGGCGCTCCATCAAGTCCGAATTCGAGACCACAACAATCACAAAAATCTGTTTTAAGGGAAAGATCAGTCCAAAGTTTTGAATCACTAGTATCGTATCCGCATGATGGGCAATATGAAAGAGTTAATGAGTTGAGTTTCTCTTCTATTTCTTTCTTTAATTCGTGGATAATTTTTTTAATAGCTATTGAGTCACTTAGAGAATAAGACTCAACAACATCTTCCTTCCATTCGATTGCTCCATATATCGCCTCAAAACTACGCCACAGCATTGTTATAGATTTTTTCCAATCACTTTCTATTGATTTCAATTGTCCGCACAAATTATCCAGGCCAACAACTAAATACATAAGGCTTGTTTTTCCTGGTTTAAAGTTACTTAATAATTTGAGCATTTCGTGTAACAAATAGAAATCTGCTCTTTTTAATGACATGGGGGGTTTATTTTGATTTACCATACGTTACCGTAACTACCTTCTCTGTTGAATCTTGAACTATTACACTCAGATCATTTTGGGCATCATAAAAAACTGTTCTTCCTGCGACCTGTTGACTAGGATAAGTCTCTCCATGCAACATTGCATTGTTGGCCGCAGAAAAAGGTATTCCTCTATTTTGCATTTGATCAACTGCATGTCCAGAAAAAGTTCTTCCTTCATAAGCCATCGAAGGGTTTCTGTTTCCTGTAGAGGGAATTGTATTCCCTTTTCCTGGATTTGTTAACTCAAATCCTTTCCTCCCCGTAAAGCCCATGGCACTAGTTGATTTTGCTGTATTAGAAAAGCGTTCTGATTGAGAGAGCGCCTTAACAGCAACTTGTTCTGTTTTGGCTGTTATTGAGGCAGCTCGACTTTCCGATAATATTTTGGAGACATAGTTGGCAGATTTTGTAAAAGCTGAGCTTTCTTTTATAACAGTCCACCCTTCTTTAAACACAGGAGAAAGTTTTTCAAGAGGCATCCACACAAAGGCCAGGCCAATCAGAAGTTGGGTCGCACTTGGATTACTATAAAAACGCTCCGCAAGGTAACGATCCATATCAGCTCGCGAATCAAATCCACAACGATGAGCAATATCGTCGCGTTTATCGTATTCTGGCGACTTATCATCCGCTGGACTTTGAGAGAAAGTGGGACTTAATCCCTCAGAACCGCTTCCAGTTATTCCCACTGGAGAAGAGAGGCTACAATTAGAGCCGGTTGGACTTTCACAGCTTGGTGCTGTTGGTGGACTAGACTCGTACGCAGGACAATCAGGCCCAGTGCAAAACAACCCATATGGATCCACCAAAATAAGCGGGCTGTTATGCACATAGGAATAGAGATTGGGGCCATCAGCGAAGCCGAGGGGATCTGGTGTTATGAATCGGCCTACGGTGGGAGAATAGTATCTTCTTCCAAAGAAGACAAAGCCTGACTCAGGATCTGTGCGTTTGCTAGCGAACCGCCAGGGGGTTTAGGCTGGGCCACTGGAAGTGGAAATAGAACTATTCCCATACCTGCTACGAAAGTGAAGTATGGGATTGAATCAGTTTTACGATTCTTAGCTGAGACTTCACCTAAGGAATAATCAGTGGCCGTAACCACAACCCTTTTAGTTCTCCAGAATCAGATAAAATTGCCACACAATTTTGAGCAAATTCTATGTACTCAAAACCTTTGTAATTAATGTCTTCGCCTGTAAACAACCACTCACTACGTTTATTAAAAAACATTTGCCAAGGACTAATATTATTGAACATCTTTGATACTCCAGGGATTATTTTATCAAGATGACACTGCACCCCTCCCTGAATATAAGAAGGAGGAATTTTTTCCGTGTCTTTCCATGTAGCTTTTGGTGCTAATCCCCATACATATAACACATTGCCTTCTTCATCTATTTCAAGATTAAGGTAATCGATAAGAACTGAAGTTACCCCTCCTACCGGAAGTGGGTCAAACTCTAAAGAATATTCGCTTTCTCGGTAAAGGAGAGTTCCAATCGTGATGTTTCGTCTTGTGTTTTTTTTAAAAGTTATGTTCATGGTGTCGCAAAGTTAAAATGATATATTGTGTTAGTCGTTGGATCGACCAATAATTGCCATATCCCTTCTGCTCCTCTGAAAGTTCCTGGGACACTATAATATAAAGCATTTGGCAATTTTCCTAATGGGTCAGGGCCATACATGCCTGTTGAAATAATTTCTCTAATCACAATTGGAGATCTCAAAAAGGGGCGTTCAAGTTGGCCTGATGGTATTCTTTCTTCCAGATATTTACAAACACCTTTTGTCAGAGTATAATCCCCAACCTTATATCCTATTTCTTTCGTTGCAGCCTTTTGTAATGTCCCCGCACCGTGGAACAGCCCGTAAACAGCTTTCCCTGCTCTTGTTGCTTGCCTCCCAAAGTAGCTCTCAGCAATTGTTTTGCCTACAGCTCTTGCAAAAGGGGAACATTCTTTTAACAAAAACCCTCCTGCTTTAACCACAGGAACTACAACTATTTCTCCTGCGACTAAGAAGACAACATCACCATTGTCAAACACCTCAACCAAACCTTCTTCAGCAGCCAGCAATCCACTACGCCGTTCATTGTCATCTATTATCTCTTGAACGCGAGAGCTATTCCCTCCTTGAGTTTGCGGAGAACAGCCAACTCCTTCCGAGTTACCTGCAGTTATTCCCACTATAGGAGGGGAGCTGCAATCAGAGGCAGAGGCAGTTGGGCTGTCATGACTTTGTGCTGATGTGTCAATGAATGGTAATGAATTTGAAGAATCGTGCCCGCATGGATCAGTGATAGAAGGATAAGCAGAAAACTCTGCCCACAATCCATATGGATCCACCAAAATAAGCGGGCTGTTATGCACGTAGGAATAGAGATTGGGGCCATCGGCGAAGCCGAGAGGGTCTGGAGTTATGAACCGGCCGACTGTGGGCGAATAGAATCTTCTTCCAAAGAAGACAAAGCCCGACTCAGGATCAGTGCGTTTGCTGGCAAAGCGCCATGGGTTTTGGGTAGTGCCAAAAGAAGTTTCTTCACCGAAGGCAGAGTAACGATAGGTATCTGAAGGTTGGTTGGTGGCGGTATCTATAAGCAGAGAGATGTTGCCGCGGTGGTCGTGGATAGGGCAGAAAATGCTTCCGTCTAGTTCAATAGCAACTGAGGCGCCAAGCTCTGCGCTTTTGCCAAGGCCGAGCACGCGGAACTCTTTGAGCGAGTTATCTGGGGCAAGGCAGCCAACTTCGCGTTTATTGAAGAAGATGAACCGAAGCGTCTCTTCGCCCTGCCAGGATCCTTCCTGCCAGAG
>PMZB01000286.1 GCA_003170575.1 Chlamydiia bacterium
GAAAATATGAGCGCTATTGATTGTACCAGTATCCGACCACGTTTATGCCAAGATGGATCATGTGGTTGTGCCCCAAATGAACATGTGGCACATCTGAAGCCTGTGACTTGGGAAGAGAGAACGTTAGCACTTATCCTCCCTCCCCGGCCAGAAACTGATAAATTTTTGCAACTTCTAGATAATCTTGCATATAGTCAACATCTGAAGGACGATTTTTTCCGATCTATATATTTCGCACAATTGCAAGAGCAAAAAAAAGCAATCTCTTTTGAATTAAAAGATCGATATCTTAAATCGCAATTTGAGTGTTCTCTATCTGCCGCAACTCCACCTGAAGTCAATGCTCGTTTTGCAAACATTCACTGCCCTCGAGAAACAGCTGTCAGGGTGGAAGATCGGTTCCTCCATGCCAATTATGTGAGCGATGTGGATAAAAGAAGAACTTTTGTTGCTTCCCAATCTCCCAACGATTTTCCGATGTTCTGGCAGTTTATCTGTGACACCACGTCCCACATCATTGACTTGGACACTAGTGAAAATAAGTATTATCCATCTCATCTTGATGAAGAATGTACATTCAAAGATATATCGGTCAAGCTCAACCGGCTGGAGCAAACGGAAGATGAAGCAACCTATGAGTACCTCGTGGAAGATCATCTCACGGGAAAAAGCCGTTGGGTCACACGTTACCATTTGAATGATACCACTGAAATGACAGTAGCAAAAATGAAGTATCTTGTTCAAAAGTTAAACACTCTTTTCACAGGAAATACACTCGTGCACTGCGAGACAGACACAGGGCCAACAGGAACTTTACTTGCTGCATATTTTCTCACGCAAAGAATTCGGCAAGGTAAAGTACACCTTGCAGATTTAGGGAACACTATTGTTGATCTTCTCGGTATCTTAATGAAACAGCGTGGGCCAGATGACGTCCAGACAAGAGACCAGGTTGATCTCCTCTTTGACCTTGGTCTGGATTTACTACTCCATCCAGAGGATGAGATTTTTAAAATTTCTCAAGAGCGAGTAAAAGTGGATACTCGTTATGCTGCTAAACTCTACCCTCCGGAAAGGACTGTCAAAGTGGAGGAACAACTCTTTCATGCCAGTTGCAGCACTTTTATTGCTTACCAATCTCCTATAAACTTTCTATCGTTCTGGCAGTTTATCAGTGACCGCGCCACGTATAACAACATCATTGACTTAGATACTGACGAAAACTGGTGTTATCCACGTATTCCAGAGCAACAATGGATAGTTAAAGATATATCAGTCAAACTCCTCCAGGCAGAAGAAATTGAAGAAGGAACAAAGTATGAGTACCTCGTGGAAGATCAGCTCTCTAGAAAAAGCCGAAGAGTCACACGTTGGCATTATAAAGCGTGGGATACTTCTACTCCGCTAGATCTTGCTCAATTAAAGAATATTGTTCAAAAGTTAGACACGGCTTTTATAGGAAAAACACTCATACACAGCAAATCAGGGGTGGGGCCGATAGTAAGCATAATTACAGCACATTTGTTCAAAGAGCGAATCTCCCAAAGCAAAGGGGAGATTGTAGATATAGGCGCTCTCTATGATCAGGTGAGGAAACAGCATGGCTCATTTTTTGTCATATCACCAGAGCACGTTTCTCTCATCCATGACTTTGCCATGGATTTAATGGCGGATTTACTAGAACGCCCGACTTAAGGTATGCTATATAGAATTGTCTTAAGGTAATTTCATGCCAAAAAAAGCTGTTGCTATCATTCCAGCGCGATTTGCTAGTACGCGATTTCCAGGAAAGCCTCTTGCGCTTATTAAGGGGCAGACTCTCCTAGAAAGAACGTACAGACAGGTTTTGCTCTGCCCTGATATTTCACGGGTAATTGTCGCCACAGATGATGAGCGGATAAAAGCTTGCGCAGAGGGGTTTGGCGCTGAGGTTGTGATGACAAGCGCTTCTTGTCTCAGCGGCACTGATCGGCTTGCTGAGGTGGTGCGGCGAGACAACACGCTTTTGAAGGCAATCGCTATCGTTAATGTCCAGGGAGATGAGCCTTGTGTTGATCCACAAACCATCTCCAAAAGTATTTGTGCGCTTCTTTCTGACAAAGATATAAGCATAGGCACTGTTGTGGCTCCCATCAAAAACGAAGAGGAGTTACTTAACCCCAATATAGTTAAATGCGTGAAGACGATTACAGGTAAAGCGCTCTATTTCAGCCGGCTCCCTGTGCCTGGCACAAAAAAAGGAGCAAATATCACTTCAGGATGTATCTATTTTCGCCATATTGGTATGTATGCATTTAGGCCGGACTTTTTGCTCACTTTTGCTACACTAGCATCAACGCCTTTGCAACAAACAGAGGATCTAGAGATGCTGCGGGCAATGGAACATGGATATACAATTGGAGTAGCAGAGGTAGAGCATCATAGTCCTGACGTAAACACCCCACAAGATATCGAGGAGGTCACACGGTGGATCGAGTCCCAATCTATTTATTCGTAACAGGAGGGGTCATATCCTCCCTTGGAAAGGGGCTAACAGCCTCTTCGATCGGACTTTTGCTTGAACGGCAAGGGTATCCGGTCGCGATGATAAAACTGGATCCGTATCTTAATATAGATCCAGGAACCATGAGCCCATATCAGCATGGTGAAGTGTATGTCACAACTGATGGCGTTGAAACAGATCTTGATCTTGGCCACTACCATCGCTTTACTAATGCTCTTCTAACCAAAAATTCCTCAGCCACTGCTGGACAAATCTACGAAGCAGTTTTGCGCAAAGAACGCCATGGGGAATATTTGGGTTCTACCGTACAAGTGATCCCACACGTTACTGACGAGATTAAACGGCGGCTTCGCGCATGCGCTGCCCAGTTAAAAGGATTTGGGTTTGTCATTGTCGAAATTGGCGGGACGGTGGGAGATATTGAGTCACTCCCCTTTCTTGAAGCCATTCGCCAGTTTCGATGCGAGCAAACTAATCCCTGCCTCAACCTTCACGTCACGTATGTACCCTACATAAAGTCAGCTGGTGAGACTAAAACAAAACCGACTCAACACTCTGTCCAAGCGCTGCGCCAGATTGGTATTTTCCCTGACCTTATCTTGTGCCGTACAGAGACAACTGTGGGTGAAGAGGAGCGGGCAAAAATTCAACTTTTCTGCAATGTAAACGAAAACTCTGTATTTGACCTCCCAGATGTTGACTTAATCTACGATGTACCCCTCGTGCTTCACCGTCAAAATGTTGAAGCAGCAATCCTTGGCAGGGTAGGCCTCAAAGAAAAACCAGTCGATTTATCTGACTGGGAACAAGCCACAAGAGTGACAAAACCTCATCCACCTGAGGTTCGCATAGGGGTTGTGGGAAAATACATCAAACATCAAGATGCGTATAAATCGCTTTACGAGGCGCTCTATCATGCTTCATGTAAGGTTGGGTGCAAGCTCAAAATAGAAAAGCTTGACCCTGAAACCGTAGATCATGATGGGTTCCCCAAAGCATTTAGAGGGCTTGATGGCTATTTAATCCCTGGAGGCTTTGGCACACGTGGTTGGGAAGGCAAAATTGAGGCAGCAAAATACTGCAGAGAAGATAAAGTTCCTTATTTTGGCATCTGTTTAGGCATGCAAATTTTAGCTGTTGAGTTTGCACGGGATGTGCTCGGGTTAAAGAAAGCAAACTCCTCAGAAATGGATCTTGACTCGCCGGATCCTGTGATCTCTCTTCTTTCAGAACAAAAACAGGTAAAAGATCTAGGCGGAACTATGCGGCTTGGCGTATATCCATGCCATCTTGCGAAACCATCAAAAGCCTATCATGCATATGGCCTAGAGGACGTGGGAGAAAGGCACAGACACAGGTATGAGTTTAATAACCTCTATAAGGCTGACTTTGAAAAGAATGGCGCACGCATTTCAGGCACAAGCCCAGATGGATCTTTGTGCGAGATTATGGAGATTGCTGATCACCCATGGATGGTTGGCGTCCAATTTCACCCTGAATTTGCTTCAAAGCCTATTGCTCCCCACCCCCTCTTTACAGCATTTATCCAAGCATCATTGAATCATTCCAAAGCACGAGGGCAAAAGGCTTAAAATGGGCAGGATCCTTGCTGTAGATTTTGGCCACGTGCGCGTAGGGCTTGCGCTCTCTGACCCCATGAGATGGTTTGCAAGCCCCTTGCCAAATATTCAAGGATCCAAAAACCCCAAAAAAGCTGCCCAAACGCTTGCTACAACAATGAGCGAGATATGTGCAGCAAAAAAAATCGAGATTGATCTTATTGTTGTGGGCTTGCCTCTTCATCTCGATGGATCTGAGTCAGAGCGATCCAAGGAAGTGAGACTCTTTTGCGACGCGCTTAAAGAGCTTACTCCAATAAAGATAGAGCTCTTTGATGAGCGGATGACCACACTTCAGGCGGAGCGTTCGCTTATCGAAGCAAACCTTTCAAGAAAAAAACGTTCTCGCACCATAGATGGTGTTTCTAGTACAATACTGCTTCAATCATTTTTAGATTTTCAGAAGATGCGGTCAGTGTGAGTGTACCAATATTAATTCATGTACTTAGCCTTGACACCGTTGGCGGGGTAGAGGCTCTTTACGTCCACTATCTTAAAGAAGCTTTGTCCCATGGCACAGCACTCCATTACACCTGTGTCTCGGGAAAACGACCTCATCCTAAGTTTACAGAAGCTCTTTCTCAATATAAGCACACACCCTTTCTTGAGCAGTATGCATTCGGGCTGCGCTTGCCAAGATTCCTTCGCTCAATTGTCAACATACGTCGTGGAATGGTCGAAGGCATTGTAACCCCTACAGCTTGGGTCTTCTGGAACAGGATTGAGGAGAAGATTCCCCCGGGCCGCTCGATCTATTATGAACATGGGGCTTCGTGGACGCTTTCTCCCACAAAAAGGAGAAAACAGTTTTTGAACCATGCCTCTTCCCTGATAGCTGTTTCCGAAGCTGCGCGCATCATGCTCCAAAAACGATGGGATGTTTCTTCTCCGATCACAGTAATTCCAAACCCGCTTCGTCCAGACATCCGCCTTGTAGCAAACCCACGCACATACGCCCCCACACAGCACCTTCGGCTAGGATTTGCAGGGCGCCTTGTCCCAATAAAAGGGCCGTTAGTACCGCTGCATGTACTTAAGCAGCTTCATGATGAAAAAATTCCATCTACTCTTTTCATCGCAGGACAGGGCGCTGAAGAACATACCATGCGGTCAACAGCTAAGCATCTAGGCATTTCTTCCTCAGTTTACTTTTCTGGCTGTGTTGGGAATATGCAATCCTGGTTTGATAGTATAGATATCCTGCTTGTTCCCTCCATTCGGGAACCTCTAGGCCTTGTTGCCCTTGAGGCGGCAGCCAGAGGAGTGCCCGTTATTGCCGCAAATGTAGACGGACTGGCAGAAGTTGGATCTAATATTCTTATAGATCCCACAATTCCCCTCAATAAGGCAGATTCCCTGCTTGCGGATAAAGAAGGCTTGCCAGAGTTGGTTGTTGACCCTGCGAAAAAAGATCTGGTTGAACCAAAAATACTTGATCCAAAGACTTGTGCCAGTACTATTTTGCGCCTCATGAATGATTCGCGCCTGTACGAAACGTGCAGCCTAGAAGGCCTGCAAAAGGCACAAGAGCGCTCCTGCTTTACTACCTACTATGAATCGTTAAAAAGTATTCTTGAAAATAACCCCGAAGTAGACTCTTCGGTATAAAATTGGAGAAAATATTATGAGGCCTAAAGTAACTTTAGATGGATCATCCTCAGTCCAATTGTCTGCAACCCAACCAACTGGGGCACCTATGGCAAATTCAGATACAAGAGGCATTCTCCAAGGAAGAGAAGTTGCTGGTACTCCAAATAATCCTCAGCAGGCAGGACAGATCTCGCAAGTGAGTGATCAAGTATGGGGAAGTCCGGAAAATCCTCTCTAAAAGTATTCTTGAAAATGGCTCTTTCATGGTAGAATTCTCGTAATTGTGCACCCTAAAGGCTGAATAAGCAAAGGTTTGTGTAATTTTTTTTACCACAAAGAACCACAGAGCACACAGAGAAAGATTTTGTTTTTCTCTGTGTACTCTGTGGTCTCTCAAGGAAAAAAAAATTAAATAACCTCTTGTTCATTCACTTTAAAACAGGCGACTACTTAAGAATTTAATGAGGAATTTTAAATGCGACGTTCTATTTGTTATGCAGAGCCAGCAACTGCTTTTGCCGGGGAAAGAAGGACTTGGAGATTTATCATCTCTCCCACTGCAACGCTTCCTAAAGGCACCTTCATTAAGTTTGATCTTGCGAGTCATGGTCGTTCTATAGACTGGGAAATTCCATCCACTTCATTGAAAGCTACTTCCAATAGTATCTGGGCTGAGATCGAGAAAGGAAAAATCATTCCAGCAAAAGCGCTCGAAGTAGAGGGTGGAACCCAGTTTGAATTTATCCTGCCTCAAGACGTTCCAGCAGGCAAAAAGATCATCATCGCCCTTGGAACGCAGGACAAAAAAGCAGAAGCAAAAAAAGGAAATTTATCTCAGCAGACAGTGCAGCGAAGAAGGCCTTTTTACGTATACATCGACCCAACCAAGAAGCGAAATTATTCAGAGCAGGAAATTATTACCCTGGATATCAAGGGAAATAAGCTCACAAATGTTCGGATTTTAGCACCCTCGCTTGTGATGAAAAACAAGCGTTTTGATGTGCTCTTAAGGTTTGAAGACCAATTTGGCAACCTCACAAATAATGCACCGGAAGATACGCTCATTGAGTTTAGTCATGGAAACTTGAGAGAGACGCTCAAGTGGAAGCTGTTTCTTCCTGAAACAGGATTTATCTCTCTACCGAATTTGTATTTTAACGAGGAAGGCGTGTACACGCTTCATCTTAAAAATCTGAAAACAAAAGAGGAGCACACCTCTGCTCCCATTAAATGCATTGCTGCCGACTCCAAAAGTATTTTTTGGGGTACCTTTCACGGCGAATCTGAGCGGTATGACTCCACAGAAAACGTAGACAACTGTCTGCGCCATTTTCGAGATGAGCGATCGCTCAATTTTTTTGGAACCTCTGCTCCTGAATCCTCAAAGGAAACCTCTACAGATATCTGGAAGAAAATTGCTACCTGCATTGATGAGTTTGATGAGGAAGATAGGTTCTCTGCATTTTTAGGCCAACAATGGCGCGGAGAGCCAAAAGCAGAAGGGCTTCGCACCATTACATTTTACAAAGAGGACAAACCGATTTTGCGCTTAAAAGACGCCCGATCTTCCTCCTTGAAAAAGCTTTACAAGTCTTTTGCTCCCAAGGATTTGCTCTCTATCCCCTGCTTCACTATGTCAAGCTCTACACCCTTCAATTTTGAGGATTTAAATCCTGAGTTTGAACGTGTTGTCGAGATTTATAACTCATGGGGATGCTCTGAAAGAACAGCCAAAGAAGGAAATAAATTTCCCATCCAGAGCCCTGCAAAAAAAGGAGTTCACGAATTTCCAGAAGGATCGCTGTTAAAAGCTCTTCTTAAAAATCGCCGCTTTGGCTTTGTTGCAGGCGGTCTTGATGATCGGGATATATTTGCTGATCTTTATGATTCTGATCAGAAGCAGTACCCGCCGGGGCTCACAGCAGTACTTTGTGACAGGCTTACCAGGCAATCTATCTTTGAAGCTGTGTACAACAGACACTGCTATGCAACCACCGGGGAAAGAATTGTTCTTGGGTTTACCCTTGCAGGCCATCTTATGGGCACCGAACTTTCTACTGCTACAAAGCCAGGCTTGCATGTGAATAGACATATTGAAGGGTATGTGGCAGGCACAGCTCCAATTGTCAAAGTAGAGCTGATTCGTAATGGGGAAGTGTTAGAAACATTCAAGTCCACCACAAACTCTCTTCACTTTGAGTATGACGACATGGTTCCTCTTACCCAAGTCAGCATTAAGGATCCTAGTAAAAAGATCCAATTTACATTTTATTATGTACGCGTCACGCAAAAAGATGGGCATACAGCATGGAGCTCCCCTATCTGGATTGACTGCCTTCCCAAGCCCAAAGAGGCAAAAAAGATCGTTGCTAAACCTGCGAACAAGCCTAAAGTAAAAACTCTTCCCTCATTTGAAGAAGAGGAAGAGGAAGAATTCGAAGACGAGGAATAATTCATGGCTGAGCTAACATTCCAAAATACAGGCACCACCATCAATCTAGAGGATGGCTCCCCCCTTACAGATCCTTGTGAAGAAGCAGGGGTGCATTTTGCCTGCGGGCAAGGATACTGCGGCACGTGCATCGTTCATGTCGAATCAGGGGGAGAAAATCTTTCTCCTCCCACCCAAAAAGAGCTAGATTTTCTCGGAGAAGATGGGGTCAAAAAGGAGCGCATGGCCTGCCAATGCCGGATCCTCAAAGGCAAAGTGACGATCAGGATATAAAACGAATAAGAGATAGCTGTTCAGCGGATAACTTACCTAAAGCCTTATATCTTTGATCTGGTGGAAGAAGGTTTATGCGGCGTCTGGATTCTTCCTTTACTTCCTCTGAATCTATAGGAAAGAGATTTAATACCTGCTCAGAAGTAAGGCGATCCCATTCAAGACGTAAAAATTGGGTATCACTGAGAAGCTCATATTTCTCCGGAAGAAGTCTGTCAAAGATTTTATTTACTTGCTCTGGAGTAAGAATGCTAAATCTGAGCTTTGACTTAAAAAACTCCCCAGGATTGCGTTGGCGCATACCAGGGAAAAGGCCGCAGAAGTTGCTCCGGATAGCTGACTTAAACATAAGCTGAGACAGTTGCTCATCACTGATAAACTTGTATTCTTCATCAGAGAGGCAGCTAAACAATTCGTCAATTTTGGCAGGAGTAAAGTGGGCAATTTGGTTTTTTACTTCTTCCGGTGAGAAAAACAATCCAACCACTTGACGCCATTGTCCTGGTAAGAGTTTTGAAAGATCAACTTGTCGCATTTGTCGCGGAGAAAGAAGTGGAATAAGGGAAGCAGGCACCTGGTCAATACAATTATTTATCTGACTTGGAGTGAGATGGAGCAATTTCACAATTGGCATCGAACGAACTTCTTCACCTTCTCCAGGAACTTCTTCGTCCATAGGGATTGAAGAAAATCTCTCTAGTAGTACCTTTTTGACATGGGGTGAATAACTAATAAAATCGAAAACTCTAATTTTTAATAACTTTTCCAAAGGCTGGAAAAGAGCGCTATTCTCAGGCACCATCTCTGACATATCTAATTTATGCAACACTTCCTCATCACACTGCTTAAGGAGGAGGAACGCGTCCCACATCGATACTTGTTTCTTTTCCACTCTGCGAATCTTTCGAGGCAGTTCGATGGTTTGTGAACCTGATGAGCTTATCCTTTTTAAAGAAGATGTTTGTATTGCTGCCAAAACCTGATTCCTCCTTTCAGGGGGCATATTTTGCGCCTCCCTTCTTGGCCGATCTGTTTGGAGTAAAATTCCTGAGTTTGTCGCTTCAGCAACCCCATCTATACTCATACAATCTCCTTATTAAAGAAATAATCTTAGCAAAAAAGAGTATTTATGTAAGCTTTTATTTTGACTTAAATATTGAAC
>PMZB01000232.1 GCA_003170575.1 Chlamydiia bacterium
ATTATACGTATGTTTTTTTATCTCAAAATAGGTTGCCACGGTCTTCCTAGGCTATTTTACAGAAACCTGAACGAGCTTTGTAAATGCGTTCTTATAGAGAAATTGGAATTTTGACGCAATTGTTTATGCAATATCTGATTCCTCGATAACGATAAGACCTGGCCGCTGTCTTCCTAAGGTGTGTCCCTTTTTCCACTGATCGCAGCTTTCTGCGTCAACAAGTGGCGTTGCCCCAAGATAGAGGGCTAGATCATCAGATGAAGTATCGAGTGAGGAGGCAAGAAAGACACAGGAGAAATGGCGCTCCTTTTCAAACACCTTAATGAGTGTGAGCGCGTCTGCGGCAATGAAGATGGGAGAATAGGATAGAGAAACCGTGTCCCAGCTTTTTGAGGCGATTTTGATCCATGAGTCGTCTGCCTCTTTTGGCCGAATCTGAATACGAGCAAAGGGATTCCATGCTGTCAGAAAAGAAAGTAGTTCTTCATCATTGCGGGAAAACAAAGGGGATAAGGGCTCTGCCACCATTGATGCAAGAGTATACCAGGAGGGATGAGAGACGAGTGGTTGTGGCTCAGGTGAAAAACCCATTTCTTGGGGAGCCTTTCGGAAGAATTCCCTTAAACAAACAGTTTGAACGCATTCTCTTCCATTGCCGAAGAAAATGCCCTGCGAATTAATGGAAAAGAGCTCTTGTTCTGATAAGCCTAAATCATGATTAGTCAGCACATTTTCCAACCATGAAGAATCTGCTGGCACCCCAAAGATGAAAACACTGTCGTAGGGCTCAATTGAGAGGGTATTCATTGCAGAATATCCCTTTACTATTCCGTTTTCAGGCAGATGCCCCCATAAATCATGCGCTGCAAAAAGAGAAGATTCGTGCGTTTTTGCAAGAGACAAAATAGGCTCATGCCAAGTTCTTGGCCAGCATTCCGCTCCAAGCACGCAAAGAGGTTTTTCTGCTTGTTCAAGACGGGACAGAACTGTATCCCATGCTGAAGAGATAAGATCATTTTCTTCGTAATTAAAAATGGTTTTCCTGTAAGTGTGGGCTGGAATATAGCTTTGAGCTACTTCATCAGGCAGGTCAAGAACAATAGGTTGCAAAAGCTCAAGGGAAGAATCAATAGCTTTGTCAATACGTTGTGCAGCAGTTTTTCTGTCATCAAGGTACATATATGAGGCGGAAAATTCCTGCATAATTTGCCGAAGATCTCTGTATCCCCGTTCTTTACAGCTCAAGGGTAATCCGCAAAGCTCTCGTGTCTCTGGGCGCAATGATTTATGAACGATAAAGAGAAGCGGGGTCAAGATCTGGGAGGCATGCAGCACTCCCTCAAACAGTGCAGGAAGGAAGTGTTCTTGACAAAATAAAGCACTGAACCTCCTGCATCGAGACGCGGCTGTGGCTGCCCAAATAGCCTCTTCTACATTATTCCAAAAATTTACATCGAAACTGAACTTTGTTTTAGCCAGCACAGGCAAAAAAAATCCTTCTGTGCCTCGGACTGTATGGAGGCAGGAGACCTCAAGCTTTTCCAGCTTTCCCAAAAGATACTCAGCAACAGTTACTCTCTCCTCATGTAAACAGAGTTCTTTTTCCTGTACGAGATCATGTGGGTGGGTCATAAAAACCTCCAACTGTTTCGTGCGATAATAACAGAAAAACAGATTTGTTCTGTTGATCAGTATTAGCTAACGTGAGAGAATCAGGCCTCTTAGGATACAAAGGTAACTTTAGGTGATCATATGATGAAGCAAATGGCAGTATCGTTGGGGTGTCTCTTTCTTCTTGCGTCATGCACAAAGTCTCCTCATGATGAGATTGTAAAAACAGCTTATTATCATACATACGGTCCACAAGTAGGTGAGGACGAGTGGAAAGCTCAAGGGTCATCAGGAGAAGTTGTACAAACTTTGCAAAATGGAATAGAAGTCCGAAGAGAATATGAGAATGGCGTGCTTCATGGCACCAGTTCATGGAGTTTCCCCTACAGCAAGATAGTTCAGCGAGCGGAAGAATATATGAATGGGAAACGTATTCTTTGTGCGGCGAATTTTGAGAATGGCAGCCCAGAACTCGAGGAAGAATGGGAACCGGGTGACAAAAAAGTTACACATGCATGGTATAATGATGGCGCTCCACGCCTTCTTGAGGAATATCAAAATGGACGTATTGTAGAAGGTAAGTACTTTACACTAGAAGGTGATGTAGAAGGGTCTGTCTCTTCAGGCCATGGTCTCAGGATAGAGCGTAACAGCACCGGGCAACTTTCTCTAAAAGAGGAAGTCCGCTTTGGCGATATTATGAAAAGAGAAACCTTCTTTCCTAATGGACAGCTTCGAGAAGTGGTTCTTTTCCAAGGGAACAAAAAGCATGGCGAATCCAAGCGATTTGCTGAAAATGGTCAGACAGTTGCGATTGAAAATTGGATGTTTGGCGAGCTTGATGGTGTGCAGATCTATTTTGAAGGTGGACAACCAGTACGCCAGATCCCCTATGTATTAGGAAAAAGAGAGGGTACAGAAGTTCATTTCCGTCCTGGAACAGAAGATGTGATTGAAGAAATCTCATGGCATAATGATGAACGCCACGGCATTTCGAAAACCTATGTGGCTAACATTCTTGTGACTGAATGGTACTGGAGAGGAGGAGAGGTCACGGAAAGCCAGTATAAATCAAGAAATGGCGCGACGATTCTCACCTCGAGATAGGATCCCAATCACATACCCCTCCTTCGTCGGGGTATGTGATTATTCTTTTACGCCATGTGCGAATTTGCGATGATCTTTTCAGTCGCTGCGCTCCCTCAAAGATCATCGTAATGTAAGCACATGCGGGTTCAAGTTACGAGGAGCTCGAATTGAAGGGGTTCAGCACCTCTCTCTATGTTCACTCTAATACATACCGTCGGACACAAAGCACAAAGTGCGCATCCTATTACCCAAAGTTAAGTAAAGGTTTTGTAGAATTTTTTTACCACAGAGACCACAGAGCTCACAGAGAAAGAAAAAATTGTTTTTTATTTCTCTGTGAGCTCTGTGGTCTCTGTGGTAAAAAAAATTAATAAGCCTTTCTCGGAACGGGCATGTAAGTTGGCTATTAAAAAATAAATTTTCCTCTGCCACGACCGATACTGAACTCTGTGGTAAAATAATTCTACAATACCTTTACTTAACTTTGGGTAATAGGATGCGTACTTTGTGCTCGGCTCCTAAGAATGGGCGTGAAGTCAATTCTTCAGCTTGTTTGAGTATGTTTACTTTTGCCCAAGTACCTTAACTTCAAGGGCAAAATAGGCTGGAAGAGCAAAGTCGTTGTTCGGCCGCTTTGCGGCTATGAGCTTGACCGTTTGTCCTGTGTAAGAGCCTAAGTCAATGCGGTTGCTGTAGATATAGCAGAGAGGTGCTTTTGTCTTCTCATTGACCAAAATGAAGTCGCCGGGCTTATTTTTAACTGCTCTAGAATAGGGAATAAGCTGTCCATACAGCTCATCGGAATTGCGCAATTCGACAGCATAGAAGGCTTCCTTGGTTGGAGCATTACCTGCTTCCATGGCTTGTGCAAGAAGTTTTGCTTCTTGTTGTTCAAGAGAGAAAGAGATAGAGGTGTGGGAAGGAACTTGATTCTGCTGAGGTATATCAGCAAGAGCAACCTCTGGGGACTTTGTTTCTAAGAGAGCTTTGTGGGTGGTTTGATAGTTCTGGCTTAGCTGAAGATATTGCTCTTGAGCGGATTTCACAAGAGACTGTGCTTTCTCAGAATATTCGGGAAGATCTTTGGCTTGGTCAGCGAGCTTCTTTAATTCGTTAACAGGTCCAGCAAGACATATGTCTGGGAATGGTTTTTTTAGCTCAGCTGCGACTTCGCCTTGAAGTTCAGCAAATCTTGTTTTAACACGGTCTCTTTTTGCTTCTATCCGGCGAAAATATCCAACATCGCCAGCTTTAGTAACATAATCCTTAGATACATAGAACCGAACATCCTCTGGTAAATCTACGACAAGCCACTTATTGTTTTTAGGATATAGGGCGCCAGATACTTTGCAACCTTGGCTGAGCTGGGTGATGATGGGGGATTGAGTGTCCGCATCCATACGAAGGTTCACATTATTTGCTTCTACTACATTATCCAGAACATATGCCCTGTACACATAGCCTTTCAAGGATTTTTCAGGCATCACAGCGTAAAAATCATCTGTTTGTCCTGTGACAATAAGAAGATCCCCTTGGGAGAGTTCTTTGAGGATAAGTCCATCCAGGCTTGGTTGTAGGCGCAAACGTACTTTTGTGCCGGTTATTTTCCCTGTAAATGGTTCAATCTTTTTCTGAACTGGTTTAGCGGGCTGTTCAACAGGCAGAGCTACTTTTTCTGGAAGTGGTTCAACAGGTGTTGCAGCTACAGTTGTCACGGCAAACAGAAATGGAAAAAACATAAGGTCCTCAAATGTTTGTATTTGGCATGTGTAATTGGAGTCTAATTGGTGCGAGATTTTCAGACAATGAAAGAGTGGCATTCGGCATTTTCCACTCAATGCCCTACTCTTTTATTTGTTCTCTCTTTTGTTGCGTCCACTGCATGAGCTCAACTGGAGCTCCGTTTACTAAAATAAACGCAACAATTATACCTTCAGACGGACTGTTAGGTTTTACAATACCTTTGCCTATTTATGTAATAGGATGCGTGCTTTGTTCTTGGCTTCTAAGAATTGGCGTTAAGCCAATTCATCAACTTGTTTGAGTATATAATTTGAGCCGTGAGGAGCACAGGGATCTAAATTTTTTACAAAAGCCGGAACAAATTCCGACGAAGGAGGAATTTTTTCGAGTTTTGTAAAAGCCCAAGGAAAGAGTACAATTACTTTCCTTATTACGTTATTTTCTGGAGAAAAAATATGCTCGATCTACGGCTTATCAGGAAAGATCCTGCAGGAGTTCAGGCAAAGCTTCGTACAAAAGTTGCAGAGATTGATCTTTCAAACATTCTTGAACTGGATGAGATGATCCGGGCCAAAAAAACTGAAGTTGAAACTCTTAAGGCAAAGAGAAATGAGGCTTCTGAAGTTATTGGAAAGAAAAAACGCGCTGGCGAAGATGCTACAGCATTGATGGAAGAGATTGGTCGTTTTGCTGAAAGAATTCACGCGCTGGATCATGAAGTTGTGGCGCTTGAAGAGAAGATTAACGACGCTCTTGCACGTCTTCCCAATATTCCTATGGATGATGTGCCTGTTTCGCCTGATCCTAAAGACAATGTGGTTGTGCGCTCCTTCGGAGAAAAGCCCACATTTTCTTTTCCGATCAAGAATCATGTGGAGCTTAATGATACGCTGCAATGTTTCGACTTTCAGCGGGGAGCGAAACTCACTGGTTCTGGCTGGCCCATCTATAAAGGCGATGGGGCTAGGCTTGAATGGGCTCTTCTTAACTATATGATTAATTACCATGTGCAAAATGGGTACATCCAGTGGATGCCGCCTCTGGCAGTCAAGAAAGAGGTGCTTTATGCTGCGGGGCAACTTCCTAAGTTTGCTAACCAGCAGTATTCCGTCATGGATGGAGAGCAGGAATATTTTCTTATACCCACTGCAGAAGTGCCCTTAAATGGTCTTTATATGGAGGAAATCTTACCCGAAGAAGTTCTTCCTCTTAAGTATATTGCCTACACGCCTTGTTTTCGAAGGGAAGCTGGAGCTGCGGGCTCAACTGAGCGCGGACTCATCCGGGTGCATCAGTTCAATAAAGTTGAGATGTTTGCATATACTCTCCCTGAAAAAAGCAGTGAGATGTTTGAAGAGCTTGTCCACAATGCGGAAAAAATTGTTGAAGGCCTTGGGCTTCATTGTAGAAGCATGCTTCTTACAACAGGAGACATGTCCTTTGGCTCTGCAAAGACAATTGATGTTGAGGTGTGGCTTCCAGGGCAGAATCGGTATTATGAAGTTTCTTCCATATCAAACTGTACCGACTTTCAGTCTCGAAGGTCTAATGCTCGATTCCGCAGGGGAAAAGAAAAGCCCCAGCTTGTGCATACCTTGAATGGCTCAGGGCTAGCCACCTCCCGTCTCATGGTTGCAATTATTGAGAATAACCAGGAAGCTGATGGGTCTGTGCGTATACCAGAAGCACTTCGCCCCTTTATGGGCGGCCAGCAGAAACTGGAAATAAAGCCTTTAAGATATGTCTGAAATTGATGTTAAGGAATTCTTAAAAGCACTTGGACCGATTTTTGACGTTCGAGCTCCTTGTGAATTTGCTCAAGGGCATATTCCTGGGGCAATTTCTTTACCTCTTTTTTCAGATGAGGAAAGGGCTCAAGTCGGGACCGTATATAAACAAAATGGCAAGGAACCGGCAATTCAGCTGGGGTTAAAATTTGCAGGACTGCGCCTTCCAGAGCTTGCCAAAACTCTTCTAGAAGAATCTCAAGATAAAGCATGCCGCATCACCTGCTTTAGAGGGGGTATGCGAAGCGCATCCGTAGAATGGCTGGCAGGACTTCTTGGCCTTACAACTTTTCGACTGGATGGCGGATATAAATCATATCGTAAACATGTGCTTGAGGTGTTTGAGCGCCCCTATACCTTCTTTATCTTGGGTGGATTTACTGGGAGCGGCAAGACAGAGGAAATTCAAAAGCTGTCTCAAGAAGGACATCAGGCAATTGATTTAGAGGCCTTAGCTTGTCACAAGGGAAGTGCCTTTGGGCTTGCACCAGGCTCACAACAGCCTTCTAACGAGCATTTTGAGAACTTGCTTGCCCATGCTCTTTGCCAGTGCGACCCCGAAAAACCCATATTCCTTGAAGATGAGAGCTGCAAGATTGGCTCCTGCTCCATTCCTAAAGCCATTTATGAAAAAATGGATAAGGCGCAAACCTTTTGGCTTGACGTAGATTTCGAAAAACGCCTTGACAGAGTGCTGACAACATATGGATCCTATCCTATCTCCTGGCTTATAGAACAGACGAGAAAACTGCAAAAACGCCTTGGAGGAGAGCGTACAACAACAATTATTTCTGCTCTGCAGGAAAACAAGATCAAAGATGCTGCTCGAGAATTGCTTAAGTACTATGATGCAACCTATCTTCACAGCCGCTCCCGCCATTCCCGTTGCGAAAGTCCTTGGGATTATGCCGGATTTGGGTTTGTTGCCTCAGGGGGAAGATCCTGATTCCATACCTTCATAAAAGTGGTGATTGGTTCAGTGATTTTGGTGCCCTGAAGCTGCTGATCATAGCGAGCAGCGAGCTGGATCAGAAGGGCCTTTGCTTTATCTTCAGGAATATTTTTTAGGGAGTCCTTAATGAGGGTAATAAGAGTGCGCAGATAACTTTCTGCTGGCAATTTGGAAGGATCAACAATGAATCCAAGAAGTTCGATGCCTGTGACTCCGCCTGTTTCTGCTCTATACAGATTTCCCATTGCATCCATAAGAAGTGAAACTCTGAAGGCTGCAGTAAGGAACTCCTTTTGTGACTGATCCATGAGTTATAATCCCTCCTTTGTGGGTATACATCAAAAATTATTTCTTCTTTATAGCCCCAGACTCAAGTGCTCTTTCCAGTTGAGCGGAAAAGAAAGATTCAAAAGAAGGGTTCATTAGAAATGCAGAAAGAGAAACCGCATATGCTTTTGCTGCATCATAGTTAGCTTGCTCGGGGGATAATGACCTTGTGGATTTGCTAAGAGCCATAGAGACTGGAGTCGCCCATGTGGTTGCTGCTGAAACAACCCCGAGGCTGAGCACATTCAGAAGAGCTAGGACAGAAGCAGGTGTTCCTCCAAGGAGCTGTATGGATTCCCCTATTCCTGTTACTCCTGAAATGAAGGGAGAAGCGCCGCTTGCAGCTTCTATGGAAGTAGCATTAGTGAGGAGAGAGCCAATGATGGTGGACACAACGGGGGAAGATAGTGTTTGTTGATTGGCAAGTATTTGCGCAAGATAGCTTCGCATAATCTCCATAGAGGTTTGTTGGAACTTTAAGTTTTGCTCCTTTATGTCTTGGTTCTTTATGTCTTGCTGCACTGCGTCTTCTTTTTCGGCTTCGGTGGAATCCTGTATTGCTTGATTCCATTTGTCAAGCATGGAAGAAACCATCTGTCCTTCAGCAAGAAGGAATGCCGCGCGCACAAGGTTTGGATCCACTGTATGAATGACTGCTGAAAGCACTGGCATTTGCCGTAGCACAAGTTGAAGGCTTTGTGCGTCAATAGGGGTGATTTTGCCTTGGTTTTGGCTCACATACTGCGAAAGAGCGACCTGAAGAGGGTTTGGCTGAACTCCTCCTAGCAACGATTGAACAAGTGCGCTTTCGGGATTTTGTACTTGTGCCCATGCAAAAACAGATGCAAGGGTGATTCCTGTTTCAGTTGCTCCAAAAGCTTTCGAGCCTCCGCCAGTAGCTGCAATATTATTAATACTAAAGTACTGCTGGATATCGCTAACAATTGCCTGAAATGCGGGCGTGCTTAAAGAAGGAGGGGGGAGCATAAGTGCGGCGATATCTCTTTCTATCTCCTGGTCGCTCTTTGAGATCGTAACTTCCCCCTCTTCCTTTACAGGGGCTGTGGTAGGCACTTCAATGCCTGTAGTGGGGCTTAAATTGAGTTGAGCAAGATAATCAACCAATGAAAAGCCTTCATTGCTTGGTAATGACATAGTTATCCTCCAAATAAGGTTGGCGGTCTTTTGATCCTGTCTTGAGATGTGGTCAAAAGAACAGAGAAAAGACGCAACAGAATTTTTCCTGGATCCAAAAGCATTTCTCCAACTTTTGAGAACGAGGAAAGTTTTTCAACATATTTTGAAAAATTGTCCACTATCTTAAGGGAGAGGTTTTTGTCGTCAAAGTTATTAATAACTTGTTTGAACGATGTAGAAATATTATCTGTAATACGTTGTGGAAGGGCATTGGGAAGAAGCTCTTTTGTACGGGTCTCTTCATTGACAATAGCTCGTTTTAGTGCATCCTCGCGGGCAAGTTTTGCCTCAGGGCTTTCTTGGAACAGGCGGCTGATAGCTTGGGTAATAGTGTCGTTATATTGAACAAGCCCAGCGGTTTGCATGCTCGCAAGCTGAGCAAGTGTGGTCGCTTCTGTGACACTTGTCTTCCCAAGTCTGGTAGCTATCAAGAGAGCTGCTTTTTGTTCATCAGTGAGGCCTTGTATTGTAGTGAGCTGGGTTTTGGCTAAAGTAATAAGCCCAGCTTGTGCTGTTGCAGGCAGTTTCTGAAACTCAGTGACGTATTGGGCAAGTATGTCTGAAGGGAGGATGGCTGGAGGAGCGGGTAACGGGGCAGCAGCAGTGACAGGTGCGATAGGAGCTGCAGCAACAGTAATGGCAATTGGCGCAACTGGAGCAGGAGGAGTTACTGGGGGAGTTACTGGGGGAGCTGGAGGCGCAGCAAAAGGAACAACAATTGGAGGTGCGGGTGTGATTGCAGGAGTGACTGGAGCGGGTGCGATTGCTGCTTGTTCAGCGGCTGCTCTTGATGCAGCTGCTAGATCTGCTACGACCTTGTCTATTAATTCGTTTGTGATCTCTTCTACACTCAATTCTTCGCCCTTGGTTCCAGCAACGTCTTGTTCCATCCGATTAATTTCATCTGTGAGCATGCTAAATTGATCAGAGGTAGCTTTCGTTTGAAGAGCATCAAGAAGCTGTTTTTTGAACTGATCTGTGCCAATTTGTGCAGTGAGTGTTATGCCATAAGAGGAAAGTTTTTTGAGCAGAGCGTCAAGAAAGGCTGGTCCGCCAATAACTCCTTGGGTGAGGGATACTTTGCCTATCTGTGCGCCAATGAGAGCAAGGATAAGAGTAGAGGCATTTGGATCTAACCCCATTGAGGCTAAGATTTGTTGAAGGTCTGTTGCCTTCCCGCCAAGAGCAACTCCTAAAGCAACCGCTTTTTCTTGCGGCAGCCCAAGCGTTTGTAGGGCTGAGAGCAGTTGTTGAGGCGGGCCTCCAATAGTGCCCACAATCCGTGTGAGAAATTGTGCTCCGCCCAAGCCTGCCAAAGCGGCCATGAGCATGGACATAAACATGAGAAGAAATTGAAGAAATTGAAGAAGAGTTGCCAGAAGTTCTTTTACTTGATCTGGGGTGAGACTTGTTGCTCCAGGAATTTGTGAGAGGATGTTGACAGCGGTTTGTTTAAGGGAAGTGGTTTGAGCGGCTACAAGAGCAAGCTGTTCTGAGTAGGCAAGAGCAAGTGCTTGTGTAGACTGTTGTTCCAAAAATGTATTCAGGTTTATTCCAAGTTCATCGAAAAGTTCGGCTACAGAGATTCCCATTACCGAAGTTAATCCTTTAATATTTTGCCCTGCCGCGGCAAGTCCGGCTATCATTGATGCGCTTTGCAGTGTTCCATACAAACTTGTTGCAAGTATTTCGCTTTGGGCAAGTTTAGAAATTGTTGGGCCAATATTTGAAACGTACTGTTCTATTGAGGCGGCTTCAAGCCCCAACGAAACCCCAGGTTTGGTTACCTCTTGCCTTTGCAAATCCGTGGATCTCGTGCGAATAACCATGAGTAAGCCTGCTAGAACCTTATTTAAGTCAGCACGATCCCGTTCATTTATATTGGCCTGTTTGATCTGATTCAAGAGATTTTGGATAAATTGTAAGAAAAACTGTGGTTCATATGGTTGAAATACTCTAGGAGGAACTTCTTGTTTTAAGTATATCTCGCTGAAACTCACTTGCTGCCCACCTGGTACTTGGCTTTGGATGACGTCAAGCGCGGGTGAAAGATCTGTTACTATACTTTGTAAGGTACTGTTCATAGTATTTATCGCAGAGTTAATTTGATCAGGAGTAAGCGATCCTGAAGCCAAAGAAGATTGGAGACTCTGTAAACTAGATATAAGGGTGTTTATATTCGTGGTATCAAGAGTGGCTGTAGGAAGCTGGTAGGTTGACAGATCCCCCTGAAACAACGAAGGAGCCTGGAGAGAGGGGGGTGCAGTCACCGTCGAATCGAAGTTGAAGAAGTCTAGGTAGGTTGGTGCTTCTGGGTATGTGCTACGTGCACTATTAATGTTATCTATGGTGTCTGATGCGATACTATTGCAGGCTGTAATGAAGGCAGAGGTTGCCCCTCCTGAGATATAGCTATTCCACGTGCTTATCTGGGAGTTAGCATCAGTAATAACGTTTTGGATAGCGGTCGAGTTCGAAGGATCCACAAGAAATTGTAATGAAGAGAGAAGGGCAGGAAGAGTGCTTTGGAGCGTTGTCGTGTTGTCTGCGTCAACTGTAGCATTATATGCTGCATCTGCTTGCTGTACTATGCCGATCCACTGGTTGTATGCACTAGCACGGGCCTGTTCTATTTCATACTCCATAAGAAGGGAGGAAGTCCAGAGTGTGCCAAGCTGGTTATCCATCTGTCGTACATATCGTGAGAGTTGTTGAATCATGAGCTGAACTTTGGAGATGATGCGCATCAAGTCGCTCATAGATATATTTGATGATGGCGGTGAAAGAGCAGGCATATCAACTGTTTGAGACGAAGAGAGAGCGGCTTGATTAGCTTTAAGTTGAGCTATTCCTGGAGCAGTTGCCTGTTCCACATAGGTCTCGTTTTCTGTTGGGTAAAGTTGTTCGTAAGCAGCAAGCGCTTGGTTATCTGCATTTTGCTGGTTTATATAATCCGCTGTAAAGGACTCCATAAGATGCGCTGTGAGATCTGCGCCGCTCTGCAAATACTGTAATGCACTTAACAGGGGTTCGCCAAGATTGGTCATTGCAGCATTTAGGTTTGCAAGTACAGTGGGGCGCTGTGATATGTAAGCATTAATTTGCGATTGGTCGTTACATGCAGCAGTCCAATCAGTATCGGACTGAAAGTCATATGTTCCAGTGCCTCCGCTTGTCCCTACCCACGCATAATAGGATTGTAGGTGAGCCATGTAGTGAGAGATAAAATCTGTTCTTGTAGCTGCGATGTTGTATTCAAGAAGTCTATATTGATTAAATGCATCAATGATTGCTTGTCTTTCTGCGTCAGATGCATTTGGGGTTGCAGCAACCACGGCGGAGAGCATCCAAGACGGGGTATTTGCATCTGGCGTACCTACCAAGGTACTTAGTTGGGTGACTAAAGCTGCAATTGTTTGGTCGCTGTCTTGCGCATTATACATCTGTTGTAGAGCGAGCGCTGTGACGTAAGGGACAGTTTGTTGGAACAGTGTATTGGTTGCTGAAACAAGACTAGCCGCCGCATTGTTAAAATTCGCTTCCACCGCCTGGAAGGCGGAAAAATCTTGATTATACGCTGCTTTATCCTGGGTCACTGTCTGTTGTGCAGCAGCAATCTGTGCTGCAGTGGCATTGGGATCAGCCAGTAATTGCGCAAGAGTTTCTTGGTCAGCTTGAAGAGTTGTTCTTGCGCTAAGGAGTGTTTTTGCCGACGTTTGAGCGAGAATATTAGTTTGGTCAAACGCAGTCTTTGCCGACTGGTATGCAGATTGTGTCGTATTCAGTTCATTGGTAATGTCCTGTTGGGATAACCCTGTAATATCTGGAAAGGTAGGTGAACCTGAAATAGAACCCATATTGATTCTCCTTAATAAAGTGTGCTGTGGGAAAATAAGAAAAGAAAACTGGGGAAAGGGGCAAAATCCCACGGATTACCGGAAGAATGTTGGGACGCTTTGCGCTCCATCCCTCTTGCGAGGCGTGGAAGACATCCCTCTTCACAGAAAGTAGATTTTGCTGTTGTGCAGGGTTTGGAAGCCCCTGCACACCTTTCCCCCTATTAATTATTTTACCACATATAAATTTTTAATAGCATATAAAAAGATTTTGTTGAATAAAAAGATTGCTTCCGGCAAAAATCCTCTCT
>PMZB01000151.1 GCA_003170575.1 Chlamydiia bacterium
GCCTATACCAGAAGTTAAAAGTGATATCTCTCCGATCCTCACACCACCACAGGCCAAAACAAGTAAACCGCTTGCAGGGCGAAAGATTACGCCGCTTTCATCCGATACAAAACATGACGCTAAACGCATCCGCGATACGCTTCGCAATTCTATAAATGCATCGCCAAAAGACACAGAGCGCATGCTTCAAGAACTTCGTCCTTCCATTACTGCTTTAAGCCAAAGTCTCAAACAAGCTCAAGGTGCTCGAAACCCCCTAAATGCAAAAAAGTTTCCTCTTACAGAGGACCAGGCTCTCATACAAGAAGCTATCTATGAGACCAAATTATTCTTATGTAACGCAGCGAAAGATAGCGACAAAAACGAACATGTGCTTACACTGCTTCCTCTCATTGGCGCTAGCGAGGCAAAAATATCGAAATTGATGAAACAGTTCTCAAAAGAATCAGAAAAAAAATCTCAAGCTGAAATCCAAAAAGAACATCAAACTAAAATCCAAAAAAAATTTAAAACTGAAATCCAAAAATCAATCAAAGACCTGCTTTATCAAGGTCTGCCAGCTCTAGAATATGCTCTAGAATACGCTCTAAAATCTGCTGAAGAAAAGGAAAACCTACCACCAATCACTGATGTTGAAAAAAAACAAATCGAACAATTGCTCGAACTTGCCCTAGGGAATAAAGAACTGAACAGGTATCTCTACCGGAAAAAAAAGCTGACCAAAGGAGAAGAATTTTTGTCGAAGCTTAGCTATCTCACTTTAGATCTGAACGCCACTTCTATTGCGGAAACAACCACTCAAGTGACAAATACACTACATGAGCATAACATTGATATGCTCTTAGAGATAAATAAATCTTATGATGAGTTGGAAAGAAAAGTACTCGAAACAAAAATCGGTATAGATGTCTCTCAACTTCACACAGCAGAGTCTCTCCCTATAGCAGAGCAAAGGTTTTCTGAAACACGGTTAAACATACTCTTTGATATTCAGAAGCAAATTGAGAGGGTCAAATTAGCCGAAAACGTAAACATAGATGAGCAGCTTGAAACGCTCAACAACCAGATAAATGAGCTTATCCTTCTTACTGCCGAAGCGATTCAGATCACAAAAGACTGCGAAGAGAAATGCGAAAATGCTGAATTTAAACATCCTTTTCTCTGGCAAGATGCAAGAAGCCTGGCTCATTCGGAGAAACTATCCGAATTACTCGCAAAGTTGCAGTTTCCACCTTCACCTGGAGGTAAGCTCGAGATGCTGCGGCAGGCCTCTTCTGCTGCAACACAAATACTTTCGACTTTGAACAAGGCTTCCTATCTTCTTCCCAATTATCGAGCAGGAGATATTGTGTTCGATGAGGAGGCTCTTACTGCTGCATACAAGGGAACGAAAGGGCCGCTTTTTTCTGAGCTTCATGTCCCACAAAACATCCCTACATTCATTCAAGCATTAAGAAAAAAGGGTGTTTGGGCAATTGAGCCATACTTTACAGGGCATCTCACACACGCAAGCATTATTGAGATTACAAAGTCTGAGCCCTATTCCGTTGAAGTGGATACTGAATACTCCCGCAAACGCTCTGGAATACACCTTGAACTTATACGCACCGGGTACAGACCTAATCTTGAGGCATTATTAACACCTGAGGCCCTTAAGGCTCTTACAGAAGCTCACATTTCCATTCCAGAAATTGAGAAAATTTATGCTGAACAAGTGGCCGAGTTTCGTGATCTCCACTCTGTGGAATTTAAAACCCTTAGAAATAGCGCCCTGAGAGGCGCTATCGCTATCTTGCTGGCAAAATTAGACAAATTGATGAGCAAAGTTAAAGCAAAGAAACAAAGCGCCGTTTCCATCCCCAATTTTTTGATCCCAGGGTACATAAAATCTACACATCGTATGTTTTGTTCAGAATTTGTATCGAACTTTTTACGAGCAGTTCAAACAAATACAGAGACAGCCATCAAAGCAAAATTGAGAGATCCAAACATTAAAATCTTCGAGGATGTGATCCCTTCAAACGTCGCCCCAAAAGCCATTCCCCCGGCTCGGCTAGAATCAATTCTTATGGAGAATGGGTATAAACAGATTAAGAGTCCTCTGCTAACACGATTACTTTTTAACACCAATGCCCCTCCCCAGAAGCCCGTGAGGGACACAAAATAAAGCACTTTTGGATATAAAATAAGAAGCCCTCACAACACGTGATGAAGTACCTTGGCAGGAGGGAAGTTTCGGAATACAATGTGCGACAAATGATGATGGGCACTATAAAAAGCTTCTTTTTCATCTAAAATAGCTTTAAATTTTTCCCGCTCATCCTCAGATAAATAGATTTGTTTGATTTCTGGAAGAAAGATGTATTCAAAGGAGGAAAGGGTTGTGCCAGGTTTTGAAAGCCTCTGAATGTGCGGGAAATATTTATGAACAAAATCAGGAGTAAATGAATTCAACGGAAGAGCTGAGACAATATGCGTATATTCCCCTAATCGTTCCTGATAGTCGAGAATTGACATATGGTAGACATGCACATTTTTAAGATGTTTATATTTCTCTCTAAGCAGCTCACAGAAGGATGCATCAAACTCAACCAAGTCCAATTCATCTTCAGGACCTAACCTCTTGATTATTTTGTCTGTGAACACGCCCGTGCCTGGACCTATTTCAAGAATATATCGCTTTGGCGCGCCTAAAGAGTGTTTTGGTATTTGGCGGACGATTTCCCTGGCAAGAAAGTGAGAGCTCGGAATGATTGAGCCGACTGTCTTTGCACGAAGAATAAACCTTACTAAGAACCGTGCAGATTCTGTAAATTTTTGGAGGATAGATCGATGCTCAACCTCCATGTGCTCTTCGCAACGGACGATCTTACGATACAGATGTCTTTTTTTGAATAAAGGACTGACCCTATGGCATTCATCCTTCCGCACCCAAGAAAGAAGTGATCGTTCCGAAATCCAAACTCCTGTCTGCAACCAGTGAGAGAGTCTTCGAAAATTCGTTTCAGCAATTTCAGAAATTTTCCTCTTGTGTTTCGGAAAATAGGTCGCTATTTCCTCTGCGGCGCCCAATTGAAAAGTTGTTTTAAGACATTCAGAAGAAACGCGTGGCATCGTCATACAAAAACTCGCTAGTTTTATGAATAAAATAATACAAATCGCGTTATAT
>PMZB01000061.1 GCA_003170575.1 Chlamydiia bacterium
GGGCGGACCAGTTAAAGTAGGTGTAAGAAGTCCTTCACTTGAAGAGCAATTTGGTGCTCTATCTCTCACTAGGGGGGTCCCTAGGCCCTTAAGCCCGGCGCCAGCGCAAGTTCCTCAGTACGTTGTATCCAGCCCCAAGGCGATGGCTTTCTTCGCAGAACAGCGAAGAATTGGGGCGAGCCGGCCACAAGCACTCCGTCCTATGAAGTATGATAGTTCTGTGTATCGTTTGACTGATGCAGGCTGCTACTCTAGTATTGACTCTCACGATTGGAGAAAAAGAGAGCTTAGCATTTGGGAAACAGAGACAGCTATCGACTTGATTATGAGCAAGCTGAGAATAGATATCGCAGCAGCATCTGTTCAAGCCTGGAAAGGAATAACGCCTCAGAATTTAAAGGAACGGATGCAAAACCACTTTGTTACCAGACTTCCCTTCTCTTCGGTCCCAGATTTTCCAAGAGCGAACCCCAGCGAAAAAACTCAGGCTGAACGTTACCGCTTCCCCACCCAAGAGAAAACGCAGACTGTTCTCATTGGAGTTCCTCAAGCAAAGCTTCTCGAAATTGCTCAGAAAGTGCTCTCTTTCCCGGTTAATGACATTAGGTGTGCCCCTGGACCAGTTCTTGGCCATGATATTGAGCATCGTGTGATAAATATTTTCGCAAAGTTTATGCAGCCTGAGCTTGCTTGCATGCGCTCACTTATAGGCAACCCTAATATTCCAAAAATCCGCACGAGTAAAAAGGAATTAGCTTTCGCCGAAGATACAATGTTCATGTCTCTAAACTATGAGCTTGCATGGAACATGAGGAAACAAGGCATGGATCCGCGGCTTGTTGATTCTTTGGTGGAACCATATATTCTTGATGGAAAAAATGGCTTTAAAGATGGGCTTCAGGAGATGATAAAACATGACGTAACGGGAGATGGAATCGGAGGTCTCTCTTGGTAGTGTACCTTTCCTCGAGAAAGTAAACTTAGCTGTTGCGTATAATTTCTTCAATGGTGCCTTCAGTTTTTGCTTGTAACCATACGTCTATTGCTCTTTTCAGGTCTTGCTCAGTATAATTTCCCCTTTTAAGAAAGAGTTTTAGTTCTTCTTTGATAAAATATTGCTTTACTAATGCAGCTAACGTATCAAGCAGTTTTAACGCTTCTTTAAACTCGAACTCTTTCTCCCGGCGTCTTTCAATGGAGATTTTTTCTTCTTGCCGCTTTTGAGCTGATAAAGAATGTACAATGTTTTCTGCCAGGTCTTGAACAAATTCTTCTATACGCAATTCCTCACGAAGTTTTGTAGTAGGTAACACGCCTTTTGTGGTAGCAATGGTCGCTTTTTTCTTCTCTTCTTTTTTCCGCAGTTTTTCCAGCTGCGTATCAAACCACGCAGTAAGTTCAAGGATAAACGCTTTCTCTACCTTTTTGCTTTCTTCCATATCTGCTTGAGTCGGGATTTTTAAAAGTCCGTTTTCTATAGCATCAAGATATTCTTGCTTTTCAGCCGGAGACAACGAGCTCATTTGTATTGTGCTAACGAGTTCTTGGGTGGGTACATAACAATTAAGAAGCCACCTTTTCTCAGAAATTTTATAGATTTCAAGACCGTTTGGGAGAGCTTGGCTTGGCATAGTAGGTAGCTTTGGGTGCCCTTTTAGTTTTCTTTGATCTAAAACTTTATCCAAACCCCGAATTTGACCAATAACCGTGGGTGTAGGAGTTGATGGATTCCCCCATTGGGCATACAGCTCGTTTATCTTAGTGGCAAATAAGTTGATTTCGCTTTCTCTTATTGCACTCCCACTTTCTTCTTCCTCCGCAGCCTGTAGTTGTTGATTCATCTGCACCGGTGCCGCGTCCGCTCGAGAAATAGATGGACTTTGCGCCATTTCTAGTATTTCTGGAATCACACTTTCTTCTACCTGTGCAGGCTGTAGTGGTGGACTTAATTGTGTCAGTATCTGTTTCGCTTTAGAAATAGCCTGCTCTTCCGCTATTTCTGTTCTTGCTGGGTCCAACATTGTCACGCGGCCTTGTTCTCTATTAGTTGTAATATTTTTCTTGACATCATCAGAAACCTCGGGAGAAGCTAAAGCAGCATCAAGGGTTTCATGTATCTCCTGTTTTGCTTCCTCACTTCCTGAAGCCTTTACATCTCCAACGACAACAAGGTTAGGGTTTACAAAAAGAGTGTGGTCATTTGCCTCTACAACTGTGCCAAGAGGGGAGGGAATATTAACTTGGGGTGGAATGCTCAAAGCTGATGCTTCTCTATAAGATGCTGCTATCGCCACAGCAGCTTGTTGATTTTGTTCCGGAGTTGCGGTTTGAGGAGATGAAGACACCTGCTCTATCACAGGAGTAGAATCCAATGTTACCTGAGAAAGAGCATTCGAGACTTGTGATGGGACAAGAGAGCCAAAAAAATCATCAAGGGTGGTGCTATCCACCCCCTCAACTTCGTGTCTTTCTTCAACTGCTTCCGGCTCTACCATCCTTTCAGGGCCCACTTCCTGCTTCTTCGCCTCTTCCGCGGCCTTCTGCTCTGCAATCCTTCCCTCGACTCGGGTCATCTCTTCTTGGACGGTGGCGAGGACGGCGCTGGCTTCGGGGCGGGCAGTGTGGGTAGGATCGAGCAGGCGCTCGATTGCATGGTCGATGGGGTCTTCGGGGTGAAGTTGGGTTCGCACAAATTCGGCTGGGTTTGGTAGGGTGTCGTCTAAGGGGCCATGGAACAGCTCGTAGAGGATCAGGCCGGCGGCGTAGAGATCTGCTCTGTGATCCGCAGGACCACGCATTTTAAAGGAGTGGTCGAAGTAGAGGGGAGTTGACTCTGAGAACCGTTCGCCTTCAGGAGTAATCCCGGCAAGGTCGGCAAGATAAATGTTCTTCCCATCTTGGAGAATATTGCCTGGCTTGAAGTCGACAATAACAAAATTGCTACTATGCACGACTGAGAGCGTTTCGAGAATTTGAGCGACCTGATTCAGGCGTTCGAGGCGCTCTTGGTCATTTGTAGGAGGGTTTTTGATGATCTTGGTTAGATC
>PMZB01000207.1 GCA_003170575.1 Chlamydiia bacterium
TTTTTATACTATATAGTAACAGGAGATAAATTATGACGGCAGCAGTAAAGGCGTTTCGACAGTATCCCAAACCTTTGGACAACGATAAGCGATGGCCCGAATTTAATTTTGAAGAGGGCGTCTCTATTCCTCCACAAGCCAAACAAGTCACTCCAACAACCGACAAGGCAGCCAAGCTGGCCTATAAAATGAACCATGGCAAAGGTCTTCTGATCTTCAACGCTCTCGGCGGAAAAAAGACACTACCTGCTTCCTTCCGATGGTCTGGCTCTATTCAAATGGGACAAGGTCAGAATCTGAACCTTAAAGGCATGGATACCTTGAATGTGTGCGGAAGCGCCCAGCCAGATGAACAAGGCATGAAAGCTGTTCGTGCAATGTTTGGGCCCAAAAAAAGAATTGTCCTATTGAACCTGCGTGCCGAAGACCTGGTCTTTATCAAACCAAAAAAAAGCAAAGGCGCCATTGCGTGTGCATACCTCATGTCCATGCGCTGGTGGTTGAGCGCCAAGCGAACAGTTGAAGAAATTGAGGCCTCTCAAGCGACTCGGAGAGATGAGTTAATGAAACGAGCCCTAAAGAAAGGATACATAAAGGTCCGCGGCACGAACGATCCAGAGGGCGCTTATAATGATGCTCACATTGTGTCCTATGAGGTTCCGATCAATCCTAAAAAACTCTATAGTCCCCGTGAGATGGCAACAAAAGTAGGGCTTGAGGAAGTAAGACGCCCCATTGAAAAATTCCAGATGCAAAACCCAAAAGATATAGATGCGTTTATCAACCTGGTCAAAGGACTTTCCCCAGAGGACGTTCTCTGGATTCATTGTCGAAAAGGCCTGTTTCGAACGACCATGTATATGATTCTTTATGACATCATGAAAAACGCCGATAAAGCAACGCTTGAAGAAATCATTGCACGACAAGGCCCACAAGGTCTTGGAGGCTCTGACTTTGCCCAAAGGTTTGATCCCAAAAAATGGGATACTGGGTACAAGAGCGGATGGGCCGAGATCGTAAAAGAGTTCTACAAATATGCTCAAGCGAACCAAGCAACAGGATTTGCCAAATCCTGGAGTGAGTGGTGCAAGGAACAGAACGTTCAGCTTCCCCCCAACAAGGGGTTGCCAGAGGACTACAAAGGCCCCTCCATCAAAATTATGACTCCGCGTCAAGCAGAACAGGTCATTGATGGCAAAACGATTACGCTCACCAGTACGAATATCGGAAGAATTGCCGTGCAACAGATGCGCACGATGCAAGATGTGTGGCAAGATCCCTCTACCTCCATCAACACAGAGGGGCTGGACAGTATGAAAATGTCCGGAAGCAGTCAATACTCTGAGGTCGGCCTCATGATGTTGCTGAAGCAAATTGCCAAGCGCCAAAGCCCCTCACGCATTATTCTCTGCGACCTTAGCAATAAGCCTCAACTTTTTATCGATGGCATGAATACTTGGGCTCAAAAAATAGAAGCAGACCGGCCCACACCTGTTTCACCAGAGGAAATACGAGATGCTGTCAAGAAGTGTCAAGGCATTAAGCTTCAGTCGGTCGATGCGCGCGGCAAAAAACGATTTGATTTCTGCTTAGCACCAACGACTGTAGAAACTCCCAGAGAGCTTCTCAAGAGGGTTCTTAAGGAAATCGAAGAGAAGTCAAAAATCAAGATCGACGCCTCTTATGTCCATATGGGGATCAAATGGAATGGCTCCATCATCGACGATAAGGACGTGGATCGTCTTCTCAAAGAACTGGACTTTTCAGCGCCCGATACCTGGATTCACTTCCACTGCAAAGATGGAAAAACGAAGACAACTCTTTTAATGGCTCTGTTTGACATTGTGCATAATGCTCACAAGGTGTCGCTCCATGACATCGTCGCACGACAGTATGCCCTTGCCGGAGTGCCAGGACGGGAGTTTGACGCAGCGCGCATGGCCTTCCTTGAGAAGTTCCATAGCTATGCCAAAGAAGAGTACATCCCAATGAAGGCGCAGGAAGTTGATCCACAGTCCTGGTCCACATGGTCAAAGGGCGGTTAACTCCTGTGGTGTATCCACTCCCCAGCACCTTCGTGGAGGGCGTATACATATCCAGCCTTTTCTAATACCCGCAGCTCTTTATGAGAAACAATCTTGTACAAGTAGATGTAGGACGCAGGGAGGATAATGTTCCTATATTTATGCGAATTGTTGTACTTTTTCGTGGCTGCGGCAAAATGCATGTACGTGTGATGTATGACCCTTTTCCACACCATGCTCGGTCCAGCAAATTCCTTAGAAACCCTGTCCCAGTTGGCAACTATCTCTTTTATCATTTTTTTGAGGATGGGATGGTTTGGCCTTGAAAGAATGAGACTAATTTCAGGTGTAACCTTTGTATCCAAAGCTGAAAGAGTACGCAGCCTCTGGAGCGCGGTCACAAAATCGTAGCTAGCCGCAAAGTCGTCCCAAGACCGTACACACGTAATATCGTGATCTGCGTATAGCCCGCCTTCTTTGAGCAAGATAATCGTGCGCATCAGGTCGGATTTCTCTCCCCAATTATCGGACTTGGAGATAAGCGGCGCAAACGGTCCAAAATCAAAATCCTGTACTAAACGCCTCTTCATACCAGGCACAGGGACTTGCCGATTAAGAGAATCAGTCCAGAAAAAAATTTCCAAATTTGGATGCAACTTCTGCCATGATATGACATTTTGAGTCGAGTCCTCAGGAAAGGGTCTGGGGCCTAACCAGATAAAATGAATCTTTCTTGGAATAGAGTTAAGATCTCTTTTTTTTAGAAATTCAATCTTTTTTTTGTAATCCCTAGAAAGTTTTTTGAGATCCTTAAGAT
>PMZB01000301.1 GCA_003170575.1 Chlamydiia bacterium
CAGGAAGAATGGCTTGAACTTGACGGGAGATATGTGAATAGTTATTGATTTATTCTTTCGGAATCCGTACTCTGGGCCAGAGATGAATCCAATTTGCTGAAGATATACATGAGTTTTTCTCAAGACATGGCACCAATCCTGATGCCCGCGGTTGAGATAGCGATTATCGCCTATACAATCTATCGATTGCTTTCTTTTTTCTGGAATACGCGTGCAATGGATTTAATTTTTGGAACAGTTGTTTTTTTAGTTGTATTTTGCCTTGTCAGCTGGTTGCATTTTCCTGTTCTCCAAACCATCATGCGCTACTTTGTCAACGCGGCTGTACTGGGGTTGCTCATTCTGTTTCAACCAGAACTTCGTGTGGCGCTTTCTAAATTGAGCATGAAAGGCAGAAAATATGAGAAGCTATCCGAGTTTGATAAGTTTTTGGATGGCCTGTGCAATGCTGTCTACCGAATGTCTGAGAGAAGAGTAGGCGCGCTTATCATCCTGGAGAATCAAGATAGTTTGGATGAATATGCTGCTAAAGCGGTGATTTTAAATGCCCAGTTTTCTTCAGAGCTTGTGGAATCTCTTTTTTCACTTTCATCATCGCTCCATGATGGCGCCCTCATTGTGAGAGGAACGACTATTCTCGCAGCTGCTGTTATACTTCCTCTTGCTGATGATTCGTCTCAGATCTCGCGGTCAATGGGTACCCGTCACAGAGCTGGTCTTGGCATTACTCAACATACAGATGCGTTGTGTATTGTGGTTTCAGAAGAGACTGGTAAGGTCTCAATCGCCCGAGAAGGAATAATGACAAAGGGCGTGCGTGCTGATCGATTTAAGGGAGTATTGCGCAGCTTATTTACCCCGCAGGAGGAAAGAGCCACTGTACGCTCACGTCTGCAAGATTGGTTACGATCATGGAAGCATTCATAAAGAAACTATTCGTAGAAAACTTTTACAGAAAATTTTTCTCCATTTTTGCAGCGATTGTGATCTGGACGGTTGTGAGCAATTCCATCACTACCACACGCGTTTTTCAAAGAGTTCCCGTAAGAATTGTTGATCTTCCTTCCACTAAAACTGTCCGTGGATTGATGCCAGATGGGTATCTTGACCGACGGCTGACTATTACTATTACTGGTTCAAAAGCTGCTCTGGACAGGATTGGGCCGGATGATTTGGAAGTTATAGCCGATGCATCTAATAAGAAAGGGGATTGGATTATACAGGTATCTAAGAAGAATCTGGTTTGCCTTAATCCTGACATTGACCTTCAGAGTGCTATTTCTCATGTGAATCACAGCGAGTTGCTTGTGCGAATGTGCCGGTTTGTTACTGAAAAAGTTCCTGTTTTCATCTCTCCACCCATAGGGAGTGCGCCAAGTGGATATCATTTCCTGGATGTGTGGCCGCAAAAGCTTTTCCATATTATTTCTGGCCCAGAAGACGACGTGAGGCTACTTCAGGAGCAAGGGGTAAGTTTGGAATTTGACCTTTCTTCTATCACAAAAGAGGATCTTGATTCATTGCGCGATAATAATCCTCAGAAAGATGAAGTAAGCTATCCAATTCCTGATTTGTGGAAAATGGTGCGAGTACCCTATCTGAACAATATAATACAGCCGCTTCATTGTCCTGATTCTTGCGAGGTGCAACTAAACTTCTTGTTTGAGGAGTTTTTACCGATTAAAACGAGCATTCCTATACGATTATTTCGCCCTGAGGGTGCTCCTCAAGATATATCTTTTAAAATACGCGCTGAAGGAGTGGTTCAAGAACAGAAAGGAGAGCATTTTCTCAAAGGGTCGTTATTTGCTACCAACGTCAGTCGTCTTTTCCTTGATACAGTGAAAGACTACCTGCAGATTGTCATCTTGCCAACCAATAAAAATGGCACTGTATTTTGTTGGGAACCCCAGTTTATTGCTGAAGGATATCTTGAAGACGCGTATGTCAAAAAAGCGATAGCTGAAGAAAGCTTTTTACCTCCGCATGAAAAAGTTACTCGCTCTCTTCGTGCATCGGAAGAGGAGTACCATCGTTTACGATTCAGAGATTATATGCAGAGGTTTCAACTCTACCGCAGCCAAAATACACCTCTTTCCCTTGTCATTTGCGGGGGACCTGAAGGGCTTACTATACGGGAAGAGAATTCCGGCGGTAATTAGATGAAAATTGCAATTCTAAAACGACATATTGGGCCTGGTGGGGGACTGGAGAAGTACTTTCGAAAAGTTTATTCTGCTCTTATCGATCGTGGCCACAAAGTGACCGTGCTTTCCATGGATCCAGCTGAACAGTTTGCTGGTGTTCAGATTGGAAGAAAGGGACCATTTACCTTTTTAAATATGATCGTGTTTGATCTGAAAGCACGAAAATGGCTTGCAAAACATCCTCAGGATATAGTGCTGGGCTGGGATCGTCATTTTCTGCCTCTAACCCATTATCGAGCCGGCAATGGATGTCATGCTGCATTTTTAGAGCGTCGAAAAAAAGAAAGTTCTTGGCTTAAGAAGCTGCTTCTTTTTTGCAATCCTTTACACCTTGCGACTCTTATTTCAGAAAAAAAGACATTTGAGTCTAAGACCACAAAGATTATTTGTAACTCACATCTTGTCAGACAGGAAATTCTCCGTTTCTATCCAAAAGCATGCCCAGAAAATATTGTGGTGATTCATAACGGGGTTGAGTGGAGTGAAATGGAAGATGCCTTTGCCAAAAGAGAGCAACTTTCCATTCCACATCTCTTGTTTGTTGGCCATGAGTGGCAAAGAAAAGGGTTGGATCGGCTTTTACAAGCTCTCCCTCTTCTAAAAACTCCTTTTTTTCTCACCTGCATAGGCAAGGAAAGACACCTTAAGAAATTTGCAGCGCTTGTGAAGAAACTTGGCTTGGAAGCATGTGTAGAGCTTATTCCTTCTCCACAGAACCCGATTCCTTTTTATCAAAAAGCTTCCATCATGGTCATCCCATCTCGGTATGATCCTTTTGCAAATGTCACCCTTGAAGCCCTTGCCATGGGCCTTTTTGTTATTACAACTCAGGCAAATGGCGGTTCAGAAGTACTTACTCCTGAAACTGGAATTGTGCTTAAAGAAACTGCAACACCCGCCGAATTTGCATCAGCTATTGAATCTGCGATTGTATCTCCTGCTGCTTCAAGAGAGCTTGCCAAAGAGTATGATTTTTCCAAAAAGCTCGCAGAATTTGTGCAATTCATTGAAAACAATTGATTAATATTATAAAATGTAACGATTATGTATACT
>PMZB01000236.1 GCA_003170575.1 Chlamydiia bacterium
TTTTTTGGATATTATCCTAAATCACCCTGTGGAGTCTGTTTTTCGAGTGATTTATAAGTATTGATTTGGAGTTTTCCATGGAAAAAATGAACTTAGCGCTTAAATCTGGCCGTGAAAAATCTGTGAAAATGAGGCACCAATGGATATTTTCTGGTGCAGTTAAGAGTATCCCTGCAGATGCTGAAAATGGAAGTTGTGTTTCTGTTATCTCCTCGACAGGTGAATTTTTAGGCAAAGCATTTTTAAACAGGCGCTCCAGCATCGTGGCGCGGCTTATTTCTTTTAGTGATATCTCTTTGGATCTTGCTCTACGCCAACACATCAGAAATGCCATACTCCTACGAAAATCCATCTTTGGCACTTTTTCCGGTAAGATGCTGCGCTTAATTAATGCCGAGGCAGATATGCTTTCAGGTCTAGTTGTGGATCTTTATGACACAGTATGTGTGATCCAAATCTCTTCTCTCGGGATGGAGCGAAATAAAGACCTCATTGTGAATGAGCTTAAAAATGAACTTTCCCTTACTTGGATCTATGAAAAGTCTACAAGCCCTTCAAGAAAGCACGAAGGGTTAACTCCTTTTGAAGGAACATACTTTGGGACAGAACAGAATAGGGTCATTGCTCAAGAAGAGGGAATTAGCTTTGCTGTAGACATCAAAGAAGGACAAAAGACAGGTTTTTTCCTGGACCAAAGAGAAATGAGGCGAATGGTTCGAAGGATCTCGCCAGGGAAGAAAGTCCTTAACTGTTTTTCCTATTCTGGAGGATTTTCCCTTGCTGCACTTGTTGGTGGAGCAGTGTCTTGCGTGTCCATTGATAGTTCTCAGCCCGCACTTTCACTCATTGATGAAAATCTTCACCTCAACAGCATCCCCTCTGATCTTCATAAGAGCATATGCACAGATGTTTTTTCTTGGTTGGAAAAAGAACCTCTTCCATTTGATATCGTTATTCTGGATCCGCCTGCATTTGCTAAACGCAAACAAGATCTAGAATCAGCTTTGCGCGGTTATAGGGAAATAAATCGAAGAGCCTTGCAGAAGATGCCTAAAGGTTCCTTTCTTATCACTTCATCTTGCAGCTACCATGTGCAACCGACTCAGTTTCTTGCCATGCTGAAAAAAGCGGCCCTTGATGCAGAGAGAAACATTCGCCTGCTTTCTTACCATCAACATGCATGGGATCATCCTACGTCCCTTTTCCATCCGGAAACAGAATACCTTAAAAGCGCTCTGCTTTACGTTGAGTGATTATGGGAGGTATAGTGGCGAATATGGGTCGTAAGGCACTTCTCTTTCTGGCAAGTACAAGAGCTTTGCAGTGTGGCCAAAGCGCATCATTTCAGCAAGGCGAAGGGTTTCATGTTGGGAAACTTGAATAGGTTCTGCTGGTTGAGGCTCTAAGAGATGCGGCACTAAGTAGAGAACAAGCTCATTAAAGGCTTGTTCTTGGATGCATCTGGCGATAAGTGCATTATCCCCATCGATAACAACCTGTAAGATTCCTTTTTTGGCAAGATTTGCTTTGATCCAGGATAATGGAATTGGTCCAGGCTTATCCCACACGAGGATATTAGGGTTGTCAAGAGCGAGCTTTTTGGCAGCTGCAACAAGTGCAGTGGTTACATAAACTATGTCTGATGATGGGTTAATCATCCCAAGTTCATCTAAAACTATTTGGAGGGTGGAGTTGTGTTGTTGGGAAGAAGCGGGAACGATTCTCTGGGTATTGATTAAAATAGCCTGAGAAGCCTGTGTGAGCAATTTTTCATCATGAAGAGCTTCTTCGCCAAGAAGTGCTGCTTTATCGTCAATCAGCCCTCCATTTAAACCTTTGACTACTTTGAGAACTGCATAGGATTCTTTTCGTATCTGGTAATGAAGATAGGACCGAAGTTCAAAAGCAATTTTTCTCTCCAGGGTGCCAACCCGTACTGTTACCCCTGCTTGTTTGAGCAGAGTGACACTTTTTCCGAATACGTTTGGGTCTGGATCCATTGTTCCAATAACTACAGTGGTTACACCTGATTCTGCAATAGCTTGGCTGGTTGCCAAAGATGGCTCCAGAATAGTGTAGAGAGTACTATCCTGCGGGTAAATTTCTTTTTTCTTGAGAGCTTCCAGAGCAGCAATTTCTGCAGGAATATGTTCTGGACTCATTTCTGTACTTCCTTTAGCAAGGAAGGCGCCCTTTCGTTCTATGATGCATCCAACCCAAGGGTGCGGAGGAGTCTTTGCTCGCACCTCGAGTGCAACGGCAAGAGCTTGTTGCATCCAAAATTCATCTGACACTGCCATGGACTACTCCTTCAGAAAAAGTAGGTTCTATCCTAGCAGCAATTTTTTGTGAAGTGCTAAAAAAGAGTGCAGTATATACTCGGCTTTCTTTAAACCCCAAACCCAGGGAGGGGGCCTATGATTATTTTGCATATTGCAGGGCATCTTGGAAATGATCCAGAGACACGATTTACGGCTACTGGAAAAAAAGTGATATCGTTTCGGGTGGCAACCAATATAAAGCGGGGCGGTAAAGAGAAAACTGTATGGTGGCGTGTAACTGTCTGGGAAGATCGGGCCAACCTGAACAAGATTATCACGTACCTCAAGAAAGGAAGTGCGGTATACGTTGTTGGTGAGATGGGTATTCCAGAGATTTATACAGACAAAAATGGTCAGCCGCAAACTTCCTTTGACATCACAGCTGAAGTTATCAGTTTTAGCCCATTTGGGCGGCCTGGGACAAAGCCAGCTGATTCGGCTGCTGGAGTTCCTGAGGAGAGCCCTGAATCAGCAGGATACTCCTTTGCAGGAAAGGCTGAACCAGGTGTTGTTCCTGGCGCTGGACAAGCGAATTTTGCAGAAGACGATATCCCATTTTAAGAGAAATATCCATGCTTTGTTCATGTTTTCCATCCCCGGAGAAGCGGCCTTCATCCGGGGCGTGTGTGCTCCCTTTTGCCCGTGAAGGGGAAGAAATTATTCCTCTTTTTGCAGATAGTGCCCTTTTCTTTGCTGCTAAAAAGGCGATTGCATCCAAGGATTTTGCAGCTAAAGAAAATGAAATTGCACTTTTGTATCCAGATCCTGTTGTTGAACCTAGGCTTATCCTTGTAGGCCTTGGCGACAAAAAAAAGATCACCGTGGATTGCTTGAGAGAGGTTTTCGCAGGTGTTGCTGCTCTTTTTCGAAAGAAGAAAATTGACTCTTGTTCCTGCTTAACTCCCATCTTGGATACTTTGCCTGAAAAACTTGTTTTACGTGGTATTTTGGAGGGCTTTTATCTTGGATCCTATTCTTTTACCTATTACAAGACTTTATCTGACGAGAAACCATTAGAAACTCTTTTCCTATGTGCATTGCCAGCCATTTTTCATGAAGTAGAGCGTGGCGTGAGAGCTCGGATGGGAGGAGTGAATCTTGCTCGCGATCTCGTGAATAAAAATGCTGATGAGATTTGTCCAGAAGCGTTTTGTACGATCGCAGAAACTCTGGCGCATGATGGGCTGGAGATAGAAGTGAAGGACAAAAACTGGATCGAAAAACAAAGGATGGGGCTTTTTCTCGCTGTTGCACAAGGGGCAAAAACTGAACCGCGATTTCTTATAGCTAGGTGGAAAGGAAACCCAGATCACAGTGAGAAAACTGTGCTCGTAGGCAAGGGAATCACATTTGACACGGGCGGACTCAACCTTAAAGGAACAGATCTCATAAAGACCCAAAAGGCAGATATGGCTGGGGCTGCTACGGTTCTTGGTGTGATGCAAGCAGTGAGGGATTTGCGCCTTCCAATGAATGTGGAAGCTGTCATGCCTCTTTGTGAAAATAGCATCGGAGAGCGTGCTTTCAAGCCAGAGGATGTGTTTATCTCCCGCTCTGGGATAAGTGTTGAGATAGTCAGCACTGATGCTGAAGGCAGGCTGATCCTTGCTGACGCACTTGATTATGTGAAGGAAAAACTTTCTCCCTCGCGAATAATTGATGTTGCAACACTCACAGGGTCAGCTGAAGTTGCGCTGGGAAGTGATATTTCTGCTCTTTTCTCGAATACTGATTCATTAGCCTATGAGCTTACACAGGCTTCGATACATGCAGGGGAACCCTTGTGGAGGATGCCGCTTCATCTTCCGTATTTGAAGCTCTTAGATTCAGATATTGCGGATTGCAAGAATGTAGGCACACGTATAGGCGGGGCTATTAATGCCGCACTTTTCCTTCAGAAATTTGTTGGTGCCACTCCATGGGTTCATTTGGATATTGCAGGCACTGTATTTGCCAAAGAACCTAGGCGATATTTTCCGAAAGGCGCTACAGGAGTGCCAGTCAGAACACTTATTGAATTTCTGGAAAATTGTTGCTTGAAAGTCATTGGGGAATAGAAGACATGGGCTTTGTGTATGAGGCAAAAAGAGAAAAGCTTGAGGAAAAGCTTACTCTAGGCGAGGGAAGAAAGAAAACCCCGGTTGCCATATTAGGAGCTACAGGAAGCGTAGGGCAAAGAATGGTGGATATTCTTGCCCGTCATCCTTGGTTTGAAATCGTCCAACTTGCTGCTTCCGAAAAAAGCGTGGGAAAAACATATGAAGAAAGTGTGACCTGGCTTCTTCCGACTCCCATTCCAGAAGTTGTCAGAAGAATGATCGTTACGCCTCCTGAGAAGCAGTCCTCCGCGCGCATTGCCTTTTCTGCACTTGATGCAAGCGTAGCCGGTCCCATTGAGACTGAATGGGCAAATCAAGGGGTGACGGTAGTTACAAACACCAAGTCACATCGGATGGATCCGGATGTGCCCCTTCTTATCCCGGAAGTTAATCCAGATCACCTGGCTCTTGCGCGTACGCAAAACTTCCCCAATGGGGGCATGATTATCGCAAACCCAAATTGCGTGACAATTGGCCTTTGCATTGGGCTAAAGCCATTGTTTGATGCTTTTTCTGTGGATAAAGTTCATGTGACAACCTACCAAGCCACTTCAGGCGCTGGTTTTCCTGGAGTCCCTAGCCTTTCTATCTTGGATAATGTGATTCCCTATATTTCAGGGGAAGAGGAAAAGGTGGAAAAAGAGCCGCTGAAAATTTTCTCCACCCTTCAAAATGGCCTTCTCTCCCTGCCTTCTCTTACTATCAGCGCTTCTTGTGTACGTGTGCCTGTCATCGAAGGGCATCTTGAATCGATCTCTTTTTCTACTAGCAAACAGGTCTCTCTCGAGGAAGTTAAAAATGCATTCTTGAATTTTAAACCCGCAGTCTCCTTTATGGGGCTGCCTCTTGCGCCCAAAAGACCAATTCATTTTCTTGAGCGGATTGATGCACCCCAGCCGCGCCTTCATAAGATGGCTGAAAATGGCATGAGTGTATGTGTCGGTGGACTTCGTCCTTGCCCGCTTTTCTCCTATAAATTTTTCCTACTCTCCCACAACACCATTCGTGGAGCTGCGGGAGGATCTGTCCTGATAGGTGAGTACC
>PMZB01000012.1 GCA_003170575.1 Chlamydiia bacterium
CCCCGGGAGTTCTCTCCCTGATTACTCTTGCGGGAGTGCCATAGGCCACCTTACGGGATTCGATATTTTCAAAGACACTTGAACCCGCTCCAATAATAGTGTGTTCGCCAACACAAACACGATCAATAAGTACGGCACCAATACTGATAGCGGCGTATGCGCCAACTTTACAGAGTCCACCCGTAGTTACACCCGGCGATAGACTGGAGAAATCGCCCATGATCGAATCGTGGTCGAGAGAAGAATTTGTGTTAAGGATACAGAAGCGGCCTATTTTTGAACATGGATTTACCGTAACGCCTGCCATGATGACAGTACCATCGCCAATGGATACATCCCTTGCAATATATGCCTTGGGGTGTATTGCACTGACGAATAAAAGGCCAGGGCAAATGTTCGTTGTTTGAGTAACGACCTGCGAACGAACAAAATTATCTCCAATAGCCACGATAACACCTCTTAATGCGTGGCTCTTCACCAGTAACGGCAAATCTTCTTCTTTGCCTAGAATATCATAACCAAGCGTCTGTTGTCCTGTTTCTCGAAACCGATCCAGAAGCCCGGCAATTTTGTATCTGCCCTCCTGTTCAACAATATCGATGACGACCTTGGCGTGAACCGATGAACCAATGATAATGATTTTTTCCATAGCGCTCCTTTGCTCCTGACATTTAAGACGTGTCAATCGTTTATCTCAATCAAGAATCCCTCTATTATTTCTGATTAAATGATTCCTCTATTCTTCATCTCATTGAATAATCTTTGGGTGAAAATGTAAGCGCTCTTTAAATTGAAATGACCATAATCGACGAAAACAGATTCATTCAATCCGCAGTCTTTGGGTGTTTCCCAGATAATGGAGTGGATATTATCATTTTCCAAACTATGGATAAACCGCAAGTATTGAATATACCCTTCAGCGTATTTTGAATTGTTGTAGATTACATCCATATATTTTTTACGTACGGGGGGTTGCAGAAGAATAATCTTCTTCGATTTTTTCTCCGCCAGATGGATTAGATGTTTAAGGTATTCAGCTTTATGTTTTGCAAATTCATAATTGTTCATGTGGTCTTGCGCTATGTTTTGAGCAAAAAATATTGGGGACTTTGCGAGAGATTGAAACTCCTCCAGGTTGTATTGGAATGTAGGAATACTTAAATGAGGTTCTACATATCTGCCATTAATTATCGATTGAATAACAGAAACCCAATCATTGAGTGAGCGTCGCTCGGAAAAAGGCCAGATGTAATCTGCAATAAGAAGTAATTTCATCATGGGGTCTGGGTATTCGAATCTCTCCTGCAGCGTGGCCCAAATGTAAAAGTGAGGTGAAAACGGATAGAGTTTCTTGTTAGTCGGATAAATCAGATTCTTGTTGAACATCCAAGGTTCCACCTCAATGATGACGAGGGGGGAAGCATAAAACATGCTGGGATATTTCCTGGCCAGTAGCAGTTCTTCCCAACTCCCTCCATCGTCTGCTGAAAGATTAAGGACCTTTGAAGGTTCCATTCCTGACAGTTTAGCAAACAGATCCGTCTTGATACAGGAAACGAAACGGGAGCTGCCGAGAAAGATCGCTTCCGGATCGCGCGGATTGTTGCGATCAAGGTAGGAAAAGACAGGTGTGATGGTTTTTGATCTCCCTGATGTATTTTCCAATGAACCCCGCAAGGTAGAAAGAGGGAGGCCGACGCAGAGGAGTATGATAATCGTAAGTAATGCAACTTTTACAGTCTGAGGTTTTTCCCCCATAGGATTAGAACTGGAAGTAGATGAAGGGTTGGACATAAGTTACTCCTATGAAAGAGATGCTGAGAATGAGTAAGGCATACACCACACTGCGCCATGGCCAAGGGGTTTCTGACGTTACAAGGAACTCTCGATTGTACCTGTAAAGAGGGATGTCTATTGCCAGGATCAAAGCCATGTAAAAGAACGTAGTGAGAATAAGTGGCGTAGATGAAAACCCGATATTCGATATATCGAATATGGCAGATATGTACCGGGTGGCAATAGTAAAATCAGGCGCCCTGAAGAAGATCCAGGCAAGGGCGACAAGATGAAAGGTCAAGAGAACCGACAGGAAAAATCTTATGTGACTGTGTTTTGCCTGAAGAGTCTTCCCCGATTTTGCGAAGCTGCTTTTGAAATACCTGTAGAATGAGATGTACAATCCATGGATGCCTCCCCAAGCCACAAAGACCCATGATGCACCATGCCAGAGCCCGCAGAGAAGCATGGTTAGAAGAATGTTGATATATATCCTGATGTTGCCTTTCCGGTTTCCCCCCAGCGGGATATAGAGGTAATCTCTTAGCCAGCTTGATAAAGAGATGTGCCATCTCCGCCAAAACTCATTGATGTTCCTTGACAGATATGGCTGCTTGAAATTCTCCATGATTTCTATTCCGAAAAGCTTGCTGATGCCCCTTACTATGTCCGTATAGCCTGAGAAGTCTGCATAGATCTGCAGCGTATACAGATACATTCCGCAGAGAAGATCGATGCTGGAGAGTTGTTGTGTATTCAAAAATATTTGGTCCACATACGGGGCCACGGCATCAGCAATGACCTTCTTCTTGAAGAAACCCAGGAGGATTAGCTGCAGGCCGGCAAAGATCTGTTCTTTTTTAAAAAATCGCTTCGCGTCCGTCTGCGGTAGAAAGGCATGAGCCCTGCCGATTGGCCCTGCCGAAATTTCCGGGAAATAGCTGACAAATAAGGCAAATGATAAAAAATCGGCTGGCGCTTGGTTTTTTCGGTATACATCAATGAGGTAACCTATGATCTTGAAAGTAAAAAAACTGATCCCGAGAGGTAAAATCAGGTTTAATAATGAGAGGTGGGGTACAAATCCAAAAGATTGAAATGCGGAGATGAATGAGGTTATGAAAAAATCACAGTATTTAAAAAACCCCAGAATGCCCAGATTGAATAACAAACTGATGATCAAGAAAGTTCTTCTTGTCATCTGGTTGTTTGAAGAATGAATCTTTAAGCTGAAAAAAAAGTTTAGTAATGTTGTTAAGATAATTATGGAAAGAAAACGATAGTCCCAGTAGCTATAGAATACACAGCTTGCAACAATTAGAAATACGTTCTGCCATATTCTTGTTAAGGAATAGTAGATCGGGAGGAATCCAAGGATGAGAATAATGATCCAATAATTAAATAGCATACAAGTTATTTGTCTCCACTAAAGTCATTTCGCATTGTCGCCGTCGCCTTGCGGCTCTTTGGCCAATAAGGGCGGATGGGTGGCAATATAGGGCTCAAGCGGTACAACTCTGTTTTGATCATCATCTAACTTTGTCAGGCTTGCTTCTCAACTAACTGAATTCGCCAAGCTTTGCCTAACGCACTAAGACATTGCTTTTTAATTTGTGTTTTATAAAACTGTCGATGTTGTATGTCAAGAAAAGATTGGCTGAAAATATCATCTTGACAGGTAAAGTTGTTCCCTTTATGTAAGATGTTAAAGGTATAATCCATGAAACGTATTATTCAAAAATATCTTGCTTTGGATTCATCAAAGCAATTCATGCCTTTTTGTCTTGGCATGATAATCTTTGTAATTGCAGCTGTACTTGGGTGGATAAAACTGCAACATGGATTTAATTTTTTAGATGAAGGCTTTCAAATGGTGGAAAGCTGGCGACTGGCTGCGGGTGATCATCTTCTCGAAGATAGAACTATTACCGCTCTAAGACTATATACCCTGTTCAACAGTCAGTTGTTTAAAATCTATCCGAATATAACACTTCTTGAT
>PMZB01000281.1 GCA_003170575.1 Chlamydiia bacterium
ATTAAAAAGTACCGGCGCCCCTTGTCAAGTCAGTATTAGTAAGGAAAGCCTAGGCGCCCATACATATAGATTTTATGTCCATCCGGTAGGCTTTGAACCTACAAGAAAAAATATATATTGGAAAAGACTTGGAGAAATAAAATTCGATATTCGCAAAAAAAATTCATCTGGAGTTCCAAGTGAGGAGCAATGTGACAAGGTGCCAATGGTTTATATCGATGATATGTGCAGAAAAACGGGAGAGTATAAAGACGTAGGCACGATGCTTTTGCAAGTTGCTCTGGAAGAAGGATTTGCCGAAGAGTGTGAAGATGCCGGCTTGGAGGCATGTTGGTCATCCCACGCATTTCATTACCTTCAAGGCTTTCGTTCACCAGAAGCTTGGATAAATGCACGAATAGCAAAGATCGTCGAACAAAATCAGAGCACAGGTGTACTAAAAGATACATCAGGATTTTTTGGTGTGCCTATGTATTTGGCTTCTGAGGGGAAAGAATATTGGAAAAAGCAGATCAGAGAGCATCCCATTCTTGATACCACCAAAGAAGAGCGAGTTATGCGTTTACTCCGATCGTGAAAATAAGCATAATTTTTCTTGGAGATGTTTATGGCACAATTTAATGGTCAACTTGTCAGTCTTATGAACCAATACGCTCTTCTTGTAAAGAGCGTGAACCCAGATGATCTATACTTACGTCAAACAAACGACTCTCTTTTTCTAGAGCCATGTAAACCCGGGGTAGGAAGTAGATTATATAGATGGGGGCATAGAAGCGAATATGATTTTTCGCCATTGGCGCAAAAGGTTTCCGATCTGGTTGTAGGCACTTTTGAAGATATATTTACTCAGAGACTTCAAATACAATCAATTGACTTGGGAACTCTGTATGTCTTTTCAGACTGGCTTGATAAGCGAATTGAGAATTCGGGAAACAAAGTAGGAGTACGAATCCAACAAGAGTTAGTTTCGCAGATAACTCATTTGGGTAAAAAGATTGAGGGGATTCAAGCTAACATTGCAGCCAATGAGGATCTCCAGAAAGAGGTCCAAGAACTATTGAAGGGGCAGGTAGGTGAGTTGCAAACCGAATTTGGATCAATTGCTTCAGGAAAAGATGGTATCCGAAATGAAGTGCAAAAAATAGGTTGTTTGGCACAAAAAGTTGAGCATCTATGTTGTGAGTATTCGCAAGAAAGTAATCTCGCTTTCCTTAGAAATCACGGCTATTTGGGTCTTGCAGAAAAATTTGAGGTGCTTTCCAAGTTAGACAGCTTTTCTCCAATGCGTGATGAGCTTGAATCAGATGTTTGCTGTGCTCTTCGGACCACAGGGTATTTGTTAAGTGGGCTTGTGGAAGAAAAAGCACGTTACATTGCTAATGAAAGAAAAAAATTTAATACGCCAGAAAGACTTAAAAATGAAGAGTATCTCCTCGAGATATTCAAACAAGATAGTGAAAAAATTTGCAAACGATCCTCTTTTTCTTTTCAAGAGCAGTTAAATTGCATAGTTAGTTTGGTGTCAGAAGAGACAAAGTTGAAGCGAGCGCTTGAGAGAGAAGATGAAGCATTTCATTATCAGCCGAAGTGCGGAAAAGCAACTGTTCGGTTAAAAAGTGACGGTAGTGCTTGTGAGATTGGCATTGATAGAGAAATCTTATCCCCCGATAGCTTTGTTTTTTATGCAACTGAAAATGGAGCTCGAGTAGGACATATTAAAATTTCAATATTCGCCCGAGATAAGGATGGGATGCTTTACTCCCTAGACAAACAGACTGGGGATATGAAGCGGGTTGTTCATGTTGATATCATGTATTCTATGGCTAAAACAAAATTGAGAGGCATAGGGACGGCTCTTTTGCAGACTGCAATGGAAGAGGGATATAATCAAGGGTGTGAAGGGCGGATGGATTTGACAGCAGCTTGGTCTTCCCATGCATTTCACTATCTTCAAGGCTTCCGGTCACCCTGGGAAGAGAAAAACAAACAAATAGCTGAGATTGTTAGACAAAATCAAGAGAGTGGAACGATCCAAGACTCAAGCCGGCTCTGTGGTGTGCCTATGTATCTGCCCCTTGCGTCAAGAACTCAGTGGAAAAAGCAGATCAGAGAGCATCCCGTTCTTGATAGCACCAAAGAAGAGCGAGTTATGCGTTTACTCCGATCGTGAAAATAAGCACATGGTTTCAAGATGGTCAGTTCCCGGGAAAAAGATGTAGCCCTTAGCATTTTGTATGGAAAAGCCGCCATGAAGCAAGATTTCAGCATCCCTTTCAAAGGTATCCCAGCAGCAGGAAATGTAAAGTACATGCTGGATATTTTTTTGGCGCAAGATTGTCCGAAGAATTCCTTCTGAAACCCCTTTGCGAGGGGGGTCAAGGATGACAGCTGTTGCCCTTTCACATACCTCATGAGCGGTGTTTGCATCTCCGACTATAAATGTGCAGTTCTCTTGGAGATGGGGGGGAAGTTGTTTCTGGAGCAACAGGAAGGACTCTTTGGCAGAAGGCTCAATCTCATAAAGTGTGATGGAGCGTGCCTTAGGACGAAGGATGATGGAGATAAGTCCCATTCCTGAAAAAAGCTCTGCAATATGGGCGTCAGAGGGGAAACAGGCTAGCAAATCCTCCAGAAGCTTTTCGAACATTTCCAGATTTGCTTGGCCAAAGTGAGAGGGTAAGAAGGGGACTTGCAATCCGCAGATATACCCACCCAATTCTTCAGCTTGGGTGGGTATAAATTCCCACACATACTTTTCTCCCATTACATGGTGCCATTCTTTCCCAAAAATGGTGTTTGTAGGTGTTTGCTGGACATTGATCCATAGGGAGTGCCATAGAAGAGGATTTTTTGCATAGAGGCGATTCAGGCGCTCTACCCAAACCTTGCCAAAAGGAGTATTAACCACAAAAGAAGCCTGGATGCGGGAAGTAGCGCGTTCAACCACACACTGAATGTACCTAACCTCCCCTGTATGCGTCTTTTCATCATAACCACGTATATGTTCTTCCAAAAAGGAAGAAATCAGTTCTATCGCCTCATTAATGCGTGGATGATGATCTCTACAGTCTAGTATAGGCAGGATTTCATGGGTGCCTTTTCGAAACAGCCCTATCTGTACCTTTCTTCCAGCCTGCCGTACAGCTAGTTTTACCCTGCACCGCCAGCCTTCTCTGTTCCCAGAAACAATGGTAAAGCCCAAAACGTTCTGGAGTGAGAAAAATTCTTTTGCTTTGGTACTTGTTTCCATGATTTTCTTTACACGGGATTAGAGACGAAGGTGCAAAGGATATCATATTTGAGTTTGAAAAAACAGGAATAAAACCCTATACTTTATGGGAATCTTTAACTGTAAAAGAAGGAACCAAATGATCTCTTGTTCTGGCTTAAATGCTGAAGACTATGGTTACACCATTCCTTGCCAGCTATTCGAACAGCTAGCTTTGAAAAAAGAGCTTGAAGAATTAGATAAGACCGTCAGGAAAGGAAATTGTGATGACCGGGTTTTTGCTAAGTACAGAGATAGATTTAAGAAAATTGTTTCTGTTCTCACGCAGGGCGCGCAACCAGGTACAATTCAGAAACGCATTCAGAGAAAAATTGCTCGTCTTGCTGAGGTCATATCGCTCAAATGTCGAGCTAAAATAAAGAGTTTTTCACAGAGGTTTCCTGAGAGATTTCCTGAGAGAGTTAACATTCGACAGGACTTATTACGTAGTGCCTTCCCTCAAGATGCGGGGGAAATTTCTGACATATTGAAGAATATCAAATTGGACTGTTGCGAAGATGAAAATTTTACTGGAAAAAGCCTTTGTTTTCCTTTCACGATCTGTTCTGGATCTCGAGGAGTGATTAAATTTCGGTTACCGAAGGGGAAGCCTCAAGTACTTGTTTGCCGAAAGATAGCAGAGGGCGGGGAAGGCACTATAGATATAGTAGCAACCGTTGCTGGTCCCAAAATCAAAAATGCTCCCCCTATATTTGCCAGGAAGTCGCTTCGAGAAGAGCATAAGTCCAACCCAGTCAGAGTAGAAGCAATGCGTAGAGAAAGCGAAATTACGCAAACGCTGTGTTCAGCTGGGGGGAAGAATATTCTTCAGTACAACAATATCTCTGAGAGGGAAGGTGGGACAACTCTTGCTTCGGTTCCCTATCCTACAGATCTGTTTGAGTTTCTACGGAACCAATTTCCAGATGGTATTCCTCCGAGAGCCATCTCAGCGGTGATTTCAAATATAGCTATCCCTATAGCCCGAGCCCTTTGTTCAGTGCATCAACAAGGGTTCGTTCACTTAGATGTTAAGTTGGAGAATGTTTTACTGTCTGACACTAAGATATTCTCTATAAAACAAGCATTTCTTGCAGACTTTGGGGCATGCCATGAGGTCTATGGCACTTGTGGACCAGATGCTGTACCATTTCACCTGGCACCGCCTGAATTAGTTAAAAGTCAGCAAAAATGTATCGTAACTCGTGCAATTGATATGTGGGGATTTGGCTTAGTGCTTTCAGCTTTTCTCGTTGGGCCTGCAAGGGCGCGCATTCGTGTAAGGAGAGAAGAATATCTTTCTCTTCTAACCCCCGAACAAAAATTATGTTTTACTTCGCTCCCTGAGACCAAACAAAATGAGTATATGCATCTTTACGGAGTAAAAAAGATCGAGGTTGCTCTTGAGGAAGCTGCTCTTCAGTTTCCAGGTCTTGCTCCACTCTGTGATCTTGCTCATGCATTATTGAGCATTAATCCTGCAGAAAGACCAACGGCCGAAAAAACTCTGAGCAAATTGAAAGACATCGCTCCATCTCTTCCAAGAAACAGAGGAAGGGGTATTTTGGATTATTATTTAAACTAGTGACTCTTGGAGCAGCGCTGATTTTAAATTCGTCCATCGAGCTTCTTTGGTCTCTTGGTGCACAGCAATGGCAATTGCTTTAGCGCTCCCAATCACGATGACAAGCTTTTTTCCACGCGTGACAGCAGTGTAGAGGAGGTTTCGGTTGAGCAGTTTAAAGTGCTGTGTATGGATGGGAAGTACGATACAGGGACATTCGCTTCCTTGAAATTTATGCACTGACACAGCCCAGGCAAGGCTCAGTTCGTCTATATCCGCAGCAACATAGGTTACAGCCTTTTCATCAAAAGCTACCGTGATAGACTCTTCTTTCTCATCAATGTCCGTGACAAATCCTACATCACCATTAAATACTTCCTTATTATAGTTATTTTTCTTCTGAATCACCTTGTCGCCCAGAGAAAAATGCCATTTTCGAATCGAAGAGGTAGAAAAGAATGCCTGAAGATCAAGATTTAGCTGCTCTATCCCACAAGAGCCTTTTCGCATAGGTGAGAGCACTTGGATATCTTTTTTTGGATCAAAACCAAATTCTGTGGGAAGTACTCGTGTCACATATTTGAGGACCTCTTTGCGAATATCCTCAGGCTCTTTTGCAGCAATATATTGAAAATCGCTATCAGTAGGATTTGAGAGCCGAGGCATAAACCCTTTGTTGATAAGATGGGCGTTTTCGATGATCGATGAATAACGGGCCTGCCGGTAAATATCTGTCAACGTAACTGTAGGAATGACTTGGCTTGCGATAATATCTTTTAGGATATTCCCAGGGCCTATGCTTGGCAGCTGATCGGCATCTCCAATAATGATCATTTTTGTATGCGAGCCCACAGCATCAAGAAGGGCATGAGCAAGAAAAGTATCCACCATACTTGTCTCATCTACGATCAAAAGGTCGCAAGTGAGAGGATTATCCTTGGTATGAAAAAATTCACCTGTGGAAGGGTCTGCTTTGAGTAGCCTGTGGATAGTTTGACTGTAGCTTCCGGTAATCTCTCGAAGGCGTTTGGCTGCTTTCCCTGTGGGGGCAGCAAGAATGATTTTTTTTCCAAGTTTTTTATAAATAAACACAATGGCTCTTGTAATCGTGCTCTTTCCCGTTCCTGGACCTCCAGTGATCACGCACATTTTGTTTGCAAGAGCACAAGCGATAGCTTTTTTTTGCTTTTCCGCAAAATGGATGTGCATCAAGTCTTCTGACCAGACCACAGCCTTTTCTATATCAACAGCGCGAATACTGCAGGGACTTGAGCCAAGGCGTTTTATATGCTTGGCTATTTTTTGTTCTAAGGAAAAGAGTTGGTTTGACGCGATAATAAGAGGGGAGTCTGGACTTGTGCTTTGCTTAAACAGGCAAAGCTCTTCTTTAGCAAACTGTGTACTAATCGATCCTTCGATAAGGGTTGGTTCAGCGCTTAACCGTTGCGCTGCCAAGGTGACAAATTGAGTCAGAGGATAACACGTATGTCCTTCTTGGGAGAACTCCCAGAGGAAAAAGAGGATTGCTGCATCAATGCGCATGGGGGAAAGAGAATCAATCCCAAGCTTCATCGCAATGCCATCAGCCACTTGGAACCCTATTCCATCAATTTCCTTAGCAAGCTGGTAAGGATTCTTTTTAATGACAGAAAGCGCCTCATGGCCCCATCGTCGGAGGATTTTAAGGGACATTGATTGTGTTATGCCCCAAGAACAAAAAAGGATAAAAAGCTCATGCAACTTTGTCCGTTCAGCCCAGCTCTTGAGGATTTTCCGAACCGTTTTTTTTCCAAGACCAGGAACTTCATACATTTTTTCAGGGGTGTCCTCAAGGATCCGAAAGGTGTCTTTCCCAAAATGTGCGACAATTTTTGCAGCATATACTTCTCCAACGCCTTTTAAAAAGCCTGAAGCAAGCAATCGTTCAATAGATTTGGGGTCAGAAGGAAGTTCATAGGAAAAGGTTTGCACAGAAAACTGTCTGCCATGGCGAGGATCCTGAACCCAGGAGCCAGTGCACCGAAGAAGATGCCCGACTTGAATAAAAGGCATAGAGCCCACAAGTGCTACTAGACCAGAATGGCCTTGCTGCTTGAGTTTAGCTACCGTAAAACCAGAGATTGGATCATGATAGGTAAGGTGAATGATCTCCCCGGAAATCACTTCTTGGTCTTTTGCAGTTTGATCTGTCACAAGCTAATCTCCTGGAATTTGGACAATACTATACTCGACGTGATTGCCGTCCTCAAAGACAATTATACATGGGTAATCTAATCCAGGTTTTCTTCCTCTTTTTCTCAGCTTTGTACTCTTTAAGGTTTTTTTGAGCTCATCATCTATGATACAAAACACCGCTATGATAAAATCTTCTACAGACATGTCCTTGACTGCGCCTCACTATTTTTTGTTTGTAAACGGTGTGCGCAAGGGGTGTGTCACCTTTCAACCAAAATGTATTAGCTTGGATTAACCTGCATGTGCAAACTTACGATGATCTTTGCTGGAGCGCAGCGACAGAAAAGATCATCGAAAAGCAAGCACATTGCGTAAAAATATATATGTCTCGATTTACTAAAGAAAGTGTACAGCGTCTAAGAGAGGCTGTCGACATTGTTGATTTGATTTCTCGTTATGTCCCTCTGAAAAAAGCGGGGGGGCTGTATAAGGCATGCTGCCCTTTTCATGATGAGAAAACTCCCTCATTTACTGTGCATAAAGCTACGAGCCATTACCATTGCTTTGGATGCGGTGCGCATGGAGATGCTGTTGCCTTTTTGATGAATTATGAGCGGCTTGGGTTTATTCAAGCGCTTGAGTTTTTATCAGAGCGATTTAATGTCCAACTAGATACAGAGCATGAGGATAAGGAGTTTGAAGTTTCACGAGGGCGCCTCAAACGTATTCTGGAGGCTTCAAACCAGTTTTTCCATACGATGCTTCTTTTCTCCGATGTGGCTTCTTGTGCTCGGGGTTATCTTGCAAAAAGAGGGCTTAGTCTACGTCTTCTTGAGGCTTTTCGGATCGGATATGCTCCGGATGGAGCTTTACGGAACTTTCTCCATGGGGAAGGCTTTACTGATAAGGAAATGGAACTAGCCGGACTTTTATCGGTGAGAGAAGGAAAAAAGCGGGAATTTTTCTCGGATCGGATCACGTTCCCGATCTTGGATGTGATGGGAAGTACAATTGGTTTTTCGGCTCGAAAATATAAGGAAGAGACATTTGGGGGCAAATACATCAATAGCCCTGAGACCATTCTTTTCAAAAAGTCAAGAGTTCTCTTTGGCATTTTTCATTCGAAGAAACGAATGGCCAAGGAGCGAATCGCATGTGTTGTTGAAGGGCAGCTTGATGCTCTCCGTCTCATAGAAGCTGGGTTTGATTTTACGGTTGCTACCCTTGGGACAGCTTTTGGTCCCGCCCATGTTGATCAGTTGCGTGGAATTGGAGTGGAAGAAGTCTACCTTGCCTTTGACCAGGATGAACCAGGCAAAATAAGCACGGAAAAGAGCGGAGACCTTTTGATGAAGAAAGGGATTGATGTCCGCGTTGTACGATATGAGGAGGCAAAAGATCCTGATGAGCTGCTCTCTTGTTTTGGGAAAACTGCATTTTTCGAGGCGCTCACAAAAAGCACGGGCTATCTCGAGTTTTTAGTGGATAGAGCAAAAAAGCAGCGAGATTTCTCTTCGCCTGTTGAAAAGGATAGGGCTGTAAAGGCTATTGTAGAAGGGATTATGGGATGGGAGAACGAGCTTTTACGGTATGAAGCGCTCAAAAAACTTAGCCGTCTTGCCGACATTCCTGAATCCGTCCTCAACATAGGCCAAGCGCCTTCCATCACATCTTCGGAAAGAAAAGTGGAAATAGTTCCTCTAAAGCAAAGTAATGAAAATCTCTCTTTAGAAATTGATCTTTTGCGATGGCTGACCTGTTCTGACAAAGACCGCTCAGCAATTATGCAGCTTTGCGATACATATATTGTTCCAGAGGATTTCTCCTCAGATGTAACGCGTAAGCTCTATTCTCTTTGTATGGAACAGCTGAGAGTTGGCCAGGAAGTAGATTTTTTACATCTTGCTCCTGAGTTTGATCCAGAAGCAATAGGAGAGATACTCAAGGAGCTTCTTCTTAAAAAACCTGTACCAGGAAAACTCCTCCCTTTTGCTACAGCTGCTATCACAAAGATCAAGGAAAGAAACTGGCTTAACGAGCGCGAAACTATTCGGAAAAAAATGGAACAGCCAGGGGTCGGGGAAGAAGAGCTTATGGCTCTTGCCGAGCAATTTGATTTAAAAAAGGCTCCAAAGATCGTTTTGGAAAATACTTAAGTGGTGAAAGGGTATAAAAAAGCCCTACAGTAATCTGTAGGGCTTTTTATCTAGAGACTAGATGCTTTTTGGTGTGGTTGCTGGTTTTGTGGTTTCTGGTTTCATTGTCTGAGCTGGATCATCTTTTTTCATGTCTTTTTTATCCATTTTGTCGGTCGCGCACGGAGTGCATGCGGTGAGGAGAATGGCTGCTCCTTTTTCATTTTTGGCTTTTGGAGCATCAGCTTTTGCTGCCACTTCTTCGCCTTTCTTTGGTTCTTCTTTTGCAGTTGGTGTTGGATTTGCAAATACAGGAGCAACGCCAACAGTTGCTAAAACTAACGCTACAACTAATTTTCTCATAAGGTCCTTCCTTTATGAGACATCCCCCCTCTGATTTCTCAGATGAAGAATGCCTCTTTGTTCAACAAAGAATGCTACGTTCCTTCACGCTTCCCCACAGAAGTCATCTGTATGCACTACAAAGGTGAGCAAAAGCGCTTCCAGAACGAATGGGCACTACTTTAGCATCAGTAGTTGAATTTTGGCAATACATGAGGTACAGTTCATTCCTCATATGTACGATCGACAATATCGTTTTCGTATGGTAGAATGTAAACTTTTTTGTAGGAAGCTCTTGCAAACCTTATAAACTCCACCCAGGGGATTGCCTTCAGGAGTTTTGCAAAGAGCCTCGTAAATGAGGGGAGATATGCCACGGTTTTTATTAGAGGAAACTGTTGACAGTTTTGCTGAATGGTTGCGTGAAATCCATGAACAAGGGTTTAGGGCAAAGCAGATTATCGAATGGCTTTGGACAAGGTTAGAGTTTGATGTTTCGAAAATGTCAAATCTTGGTCTTGCCCTTCGAGAAAAAATTGTCCAGACGTTTGTTGTGGAGCCTATAACGCTCGTAAAAGTTATCGAATCTTCTGATAGAGAAACGCAGAAATTTTTGTGGAAACTGCATGATGGCCTATGTGTAGAGTCTGTTCTTATTAATGCCCCTTTCCGCCAGACAGTTTGTGTTTCCTCCCAGGTAGGATGCCCCGCACGTTGTGCTTTTTGTGCTTCTGGGAAAAAAGGACTTATTCGCAATCTTTCATCTGCAGAGATTGTGGCCCAGGTTCTTGCAATCCAAAAAAGGTTGAATGCGCAAGAAAATAAGATTACAAACGTTGTGTATATGGGTATGGGGGAGCCTCTTGCCAATTTCCAGGAGGTTGTTAAATCGATAAAGTTCCTCACAGGAGAGCTCTACTTTGGGTTTTCTCGTCGGCGTGTTACCGTGTCTACCGTTGGTGTGGTTGAGGGCATTTTCGGACTTAAGGATGAAGATTTGGGAGTCAACCTCTCATTTTCCCTGCATGCGCCTACTCAAGAAAAAAGAGAAAAAATTATCCCGTTTGCAAGAAAATACCCTCTTCCCGATATCTTGCAAGCGCTTGATGCCTATCGAGCAGGTACAGGCAGAGACATTACATATGAGTATGTTCTGCTTGCTGGATACAATGACAGTAGCGAGGATGCTTGTGCCCTTGCAGAGCTTCTGCGAGGCAGAAAAGGGTGCAGCGTGAATCTGATTCCCTACAATCCTATCTCAGGGGTAGATTTTGCAACTCCTTCTCGGACAGTTGTGGAAAAGTTTCATGCCCTTTTAGAAGATGCGGGACTTCCGGTTACATGCAGATATAAAAAAGGTGATGATATTGCAGCCGCCTGCGGCCAGCTCGCACTTAATGAGATATAATGAGATATAAAGAGGTATGTTTGATCAAAAGGATCTAGCCCGCTATCCAGAGCTGCCTGGGGTCTACCTCATGAAAGATCAGGCTGGCACAGTCATTTACGTGGGCAAGGCCAAAAATTTGCGGGCCCGTCTTAAACAGTATTATGGGCATGATGAGCGTGTCCAGATTCCTCATCTTCTTGCTCATATTGCAGACATAGAAACAATCATTACATCCTCTGAAAGTGAAGCTCTTCTTCTTGAAGCACGCCTGATCAAGCGATTTTTCCCTCGATACAACGTCCTCTTTAAAGATGACAAAAGTTCACTTCTTCTTCGCATTGGTCTGGAGCATCCTTGGCCTAGAATAGAACTTGTCCGAGAAAAGGAAGATGTGCCACCGCGCCTTTTTGGCCCATATGATACCTCATCTGATACAAAATTATTGTTCGATCTTGTGATCCGCCTTTTTCAGCTTCGACAGTGTAGTGACGAGGTGTTTAAAAGTAGAGTGGCTCCCTGTTTATTGCATCAACTCAGGCGGTGTACTGCTCCTTGCGTCAGGAAGGTACGTCAGGAAGAGTACATGCGTCAAGTTGAAGAAGCGACTCAGTTTCTAGAAGGAAAGGTTTCCGATGTTAAGGAGAGTTTACGGCTGGAGATGCAGGCGGCAAGCGATAATCTTGAGTTTGAGAGGGCTGGAGTGTGCTTGCATCGGCTTCAGCTGCTTGATTCTCTTTCCAGAGGGGTGATCAAAAAAAGGCAACTTTCAGAGAAAAGAACTGATGTGTTTGGAGTGTGGACTGAAGGGTCTCGATTTGCTTTTTCTGTCATGCACTATAGAGGGGATTCTTTGGAGTATGGAGAATCTTTTATCTACACAATAGGCGGAGAGCAGGAAGGAGCCCTTTTAGAGCAGCTCGCCATGCAGTATTATGCCCAGAGGACAGACCAAGTGCCGCAAGAGGTAGTTCTTCCTTCTGTAAAGATGGATGTAAAGCCGCTCGAAGAAGCTCTAAGCCAGCATTTTGAAAGGAAAGTTACACTTATCCAACCATCCATTGGGAAAAAGAAAGGGTGGGTTGCTCTTGCTTGTGAAAATGCGCGTGCACGAATTGCGCAAACCCTTTGCGGCAAGGAACGAAGAGCTGGGGTTTTGGAGTCATTAGAGCAAAAGCTTTACTTGAAGCGATTTCCTCTTACGATCGATTGTTTTGATGCATCCCATCTTGCAGGAAAAGAATTAGTCGCAGCTTCTGTGCGCTATATGGATGGAATACCTTCAAAAGCAGACTACAGGTATTTTATTATCAGGCAAGTTACAACAGGCGATGACCTTTCCATGCTCCAAGAGGCTGTGAGGCGCAGATACTCATCTAAGAAAGAGGGCGGAGAATCTTTCCCTGATCTTCTTCTTGTAGACGGAGGCAAGAATCAAGTTCATGCAATTGAAAAGGTGCTGCATGAGCTTTCGCTCTGGGATATAGATGTGGTTGGCATAGCAAAAGAAAAGGGGAGGCATGATAAGGGCCTTACATCCGAGCTTTTGTATCCTGCTGGAAAAGAGGAGCCAATACACCTTTCTAAAACCTCTCAAGAGCTTCTGTTTCTTCAACAGGTTAGGGATGAGGCTCATAGATTTGTTATTCAATTTCATAGAAAGCGCCGTCGAAAAAGCACCTTCTCAAGTGAACTTGAGGGAATTTCTGGCATTGGGGAGAAAAAACGAAAAAAACTGCTCAGAGCATTTTTAGGGATTGATGCTCTACGTGTTGCCACTGTGCAGGAGATTGCGGCTAAAGCAGGAGTCTCTTTAAAAGATGCTACGCGGGTTCTTGAGAAGCTGAAGACTCAGTCTTAGGTTTTGTAAACAGATATATTTTCCCATAATACCCTGCAAGGTGATACAGACGGTCTCTTAAGTAGTTTGTCAAGCCTGTTATGTCTTTTTTTCCTTCAGGCACTTGAACGATGAGGTGCAGCCCGCTTTTTGAAAGGGAAACTTCAGCTTGAAGGTCTTTTGTTTCAAAGTATTCAGACAAAATCTGTTCGACAAGCCCTTGGATCACGTTTTGTTCCACAAGGCAGGTGAGCTTGCCATGACTCATGTACAGCCTTCCATACACGGATCGGAAAGAGCAAAAAATCGCGATGATTCCACCTATGAGGAGAATAGTTCCCATGCATAAGGAAATGCCCCCTCCATCGGTTTCAAGCCATGCTACGACATTTGACATAGCACCTGGATTATAAGGGGCTGCAAGCAGAAGCAACCCTATTCCGCAAATGAGTATTGGAAGCACAGCTTGTTTGAGGGCCTGAAAAACCTTAAAAATCATTTTCAAACTCTTCATGATACGTTGACATCATATCTGGAGGAGAAGAGGGAAACTGTGTATGCTCAAGGGGTTCTTCTTTGACCAGATCTTTAAACACCAAATGAACTTCTGCTACGTGAAGCCCTGTCATTTTGGTAAGCGCTTCAACCACAGCAGCGTGGATTTCCTCTGCTTTTTGTGGAATATTGGTGCCATATTTGACTGAAAGCTCGATCTTTACCTTGACAGACTTACTTGCTGGATCCTGAATCGTTGTTATTCCACGATACTTTTCACTCCTTCCAATCACTTGATCCAGAAGTGTTTCGCCTTGCAAACAGACATCGCTGATGTGTGACAATGCCTTCTCAATTATCCCCTGAAACACTTTGTTATTTATGTTCCTGCTAAAAATCGTCTCTGGTAGCTCAAATTCTTGAGGATCTAGGGAAGGGGTCTCACGGGCTTTTTCTGCCATAAAAGTCGCCTCTTGAAATATAATGAACCATTCTGGGGGCATTCTTTGTTGTGCTTTTTTTGTGGAGACGATAGAGATTTTTAGTCCGATTTACCCTGCTAACGACTTTGCTCCAATACCCTCTGTGATATGAGTGAGGAGGTGTGAAGCGGGCAGAAACATCCATCTCTATTCTCAAAAAAAATTCAACGAAAATGCCTCTCAAGCGCTCTAGTTTACTTTTACAGTTCTGTCACATTAACTTGCAACTGGGTTTTATCTAGCGAGAATCACTGACTGGAGCTTTTTTCCAATGTAGGGAAGACCAACTCTTTTTCCGTGAAAAATTCTTTGGCGCCAATCACTCTTGCTACATCTTTCCGCAAAGCTTCATCTTCAATTTTTTCTAATAGGAAAATTCGGTCTGAAAGAGTTGCTAGGCAGGAACGAATATTTTTTACTCTATTCCGGTCGGCTGTTAAAACGTCAATCTTTTTTTGATTATTATTATGTACTCTCTCACCTATTATTCCAGCAAAACCTGAAGTCAAGGCTGAACCAAACAAGATACCTAAAGGGACTGCAATAAGAGGGAAAATGAGTGCAACGGGCGGTACAATTATAGAGGCTATAAATATTGCAATAGACGCTCCTGCACTAGCCCACATAACACCCTTACAAATTTGCTTTACTAGAGTTACTTTGTTGTCCGATTCCCCTTGTGAATCTTCACGCATTAATATTTCTTTCGTAATTTTATCATCAATTTCAAGAATCTCATCAAACTGTTTATCCTCAAGAGGGCTTGGAGGATATGTCTGTTTCAATAGTAAGTTTTTTTGCTCGCTTTTTGGTAAAGTATCTACGAGATGTAGGTAATAGGTACGACAACTAATTAAGTCTTTGACTTGCTGTTCTTCCTCAAGCGAGACTGTACCTTCATCACATTTCTCTAATAGTACTTTGAGGCATTCTGCTACCTTATCAGCAACTTCAGATGCTGTTTCTTGAGTTTCAATAGGTCCCCAAACATTTCTAGGCAATGAGAGTTCTGCTAGATCACAATTATTTCGTATTATTAGAAGTACATTGTTAAGATCTGTTTTCTTATTTACATCTGCCTTCGATACATTCTTGGCTACCTCGTGTAAAACCTCAAAAGGATTTAATGCTACTCCCATCTCTTACCCCAATTAAAATGTTTCTATAATCCCATTGTTGCTTAACATCAAAAAATTGTAA
>PMZB01000088.1 GCA_003170575.1 Chlamydiia bacterium
CCCTAAGAATGCGCTAGAAAAGGTAGGGGACTGTGGGATCTGGTTTGTTAAGGAGCTGCCCAAAAAAATATGGGTAATGATGAAAGATCCTCGTGTTGTTACGGTTGCTCTGACTGCTCTTGCCCTGGTCACAACGTCTCTTTTCTTTTATCCAGGATTAACTTGTTCCCTTGTTGTCCATGTGTTTAAGTTGATTCCAAATCCTTGCACGTATCTTTGGTTTGCATCCTATATCTACGTCGTAGGAGCTATTGTGTCAGGCGCTTGCCGAGCAGAAGGCCGATTCTGGAACACTAAACTCATGAATGAATTTTACCATATACCAGAACCGGTAGCCGAGGCAAAGACAGCGGGAGAAACACACCTATGATTCCTACAGGTTTTCCCTCTTGGCCTAACTATTTCAAATTCACATTGGCAAATGAATTTGTTGAGAAAGAGAGTGGAAATATTTACCACATAAAAAAAGGGGTATTAGATCGGATAGCAAATATTATTTGTTGGCCTGTTCTTGCTCCTTTGAACTTTTTTTTGCGAGAAATAAAAAATCCTCTTGTTATCTTGTCTCTCACTATCACCTTGGTTGCTCTTGCCACATTGATCTTTTATCCAGCACAGTTTATGGGCGCCGCATGCACTATTTTACCTTTTCTTTCGCATGTTAAGCCCTGGATGGTAAAGTTCGCTGTTTTTCTCGCTGTTCAAATGACGATAATTGGGATAGGGCTTCGCGCCTTGGGACGACTCAATAATCAAGAGCTTCGACACAGGTGGGATGCCCTGGAAATCTGTCCCATTTTTATTGGAGCAAAGAGAATCAATACTTGAGTTGTTACCTCTTTGTGTGGTACTATCATGTCTTTATGTTAATCTTTTTTTGTTGAAAGGGGTATATCATGCTTCGAGAGACTCTCAAGGTTATGCTTGACGTCCAAGAACTAGACATCCAAATGATTCGGTTGACAAGATTAAAACGTGAGCGTGTGACTGAACTTGAAAGGATTCGGTCGCTGCGTGACGATCTTCATCACCAGGTTGTGCTCAAGGAAAGTGAAGTTATTGAGCTTAAAAAACAAGTCAAGGTCATGGAAGGCGAGATGACCGAGATTGGGGCAAAAGCGCAAAAACTGGAGGCTCAGCAGAGTACTGTACGAAAGGTTGAAGAGTTTAATGCTCTGACTCATGAGATCTCTTCTCTTGAACGGGAAAGAGCTGCAAAAGAACAACGTTTAAGCGGTTACTACGACAAGCTTTCAGCAGAAGAGGATTTTCTCAAAAATTTGAAAAGCTCTTTTGAATCTACCAAGACAAATTGCGACCAGACTGAGCAAGAAATCAAGGCAAGTATTGAGGCTATCAATAAAGAAGGCCAAGAGATCATGGTGAGTCGCTCTGCAGCTGCTTTGAAGGCGAACAAAGAGATCCTCCCGATCTATGAGAAATTACTCCAAAATAAGAAAGATCGAGTGATTGTGCCGATTGAAAATCGATGTTGCAGTGGATGCCATATTGTCGTCACGGCCCAGCATGAGAACCTTGTACGAAAAGGGGAAAAGCTTGTGTTTTGCGAGCACTGTTCCCGGATCCACTATTGGCATGAGCATCTCAATTTACAAGAAGAAGCTAAAGAAGGTGTTCCTGCAAAGCGTCGTCGCAAATCTGCAGGATAAATTTTGGGAGAGCGGGTAGTCGCTTGTGTGAGAGGATTCTCACACTAGAGGAAAGTCTGGACATCAAAGAAACAGATACCAGCGAAAGGCTGGGGGTCGAAAGGCTACGGAAAGTATAACAGAAAGCAGGCCGCAAGAGCCTTGTGCTCTTGGTAGGATGAAACACTCGCTTTATGAGCGGGTTCCTTCACGGAGACGTGAAGAAAGACGATAAACCCTATCTGATGCAAGCCTATAAACGCTTTTGAAGAAGAACGAGTTTCTCGTACTGCGTCTAAGCGTAGTGAGCGCGCGAGGGCCTTGGCGACAAGGCTCCTAGAAGAATGGCTACCGGTTGAGAGAAATCTCAACGCACAAAATCCGGCTTATAGCTCTCCCTTTTTTATACTAACCTCTGATATGAAGAGTTGATTTTGTGCCCGAAAATTAAATCTTCAGTAGGTGGCATATGCTTGGTGTATTTCTCGATATAGAGACATCTGGACTGGACCCTTTTGTGCAGGATCCCTTAGAGATAGCTTTCGTTATTGTAGACTTGCTTCGTGGTAACGAACTTGCAAGTTATGAGTCCTTCATTCAAGTAACCCAGGATCAATGGGAACGGGCAGACCCAAGTAGTATTGCAATCAACAAAATCACTTTGGAGATGCTTTCAAAGGGTAAAACCAGAGAAAAAGTTGCGAAGGAAATAGAAGCCCTTCTCTTGCAATACTCTATCAATAACGACCGTGCATTTTTTATCTGCCAAAATCCTTCCTTTGACCGCCCTTTCTTTTCCAAAATCCTTTCCACATCCACGCAACAGGACATGGACCTTCCATATCACTGGCTGGATCTTGCTTCTATGTACTTTGTACAACGGCTTGTGTTTGAACAAAAAAAACAAGAATTTTCCTTAAAGCTTTCAAAAAATGCCATCGCGAAAGCACTTTCACTTCCTATTGAATCCATTCCACACAGAGCCATGAATGGAGCGCGCCATCTTCTGCTTTGTTACACCAATCTCGTAAGGTTTGACGTTGGAGAAAAAAATGGTTGAATTGAAGGGGTTAAGTTCCTCTCAGGTTATGGCGCGCCTCCAAAAATTTGGTCCCAACATCCTTCCAGAAAAGGAAACAGCACCAATTCTGGTGTGTTTACAAAAATTTTGGGCTCCTGTCCCATGGATGCTTGAAATAGTTATTTTGGTCGAACTCATCTTAGGCAAATATGGAGAAGCTGGTGTGATAGGGCTTCTCCTCTTGTTTAATGTTATTTTAAGTTTTTTTCAGGAAGGAAGGGCGAAGAATGCTCTGCGCCTCTTGAGGAGCAAACTGGATGTAAAGGCCAGAGTGCTGCGAGACAATGAATGGAAGCTGTTATCAGCAAAAGGGTTGGTTCCTGAGGACATCGTTTGCCTCAGAATGGGAGATATTGTGCCTGCTGATGCAAAGCTTGTACAAGGGCATGTTTTGGTGGACCAATCGGCCATTACTGGGGAATCTCTTCCGGTTGAACCAGAGGTGGAACAAAATCTTTATGCTGGCTCCATAATAAAACATGGGGAAGCATATGCAAAGATTACCTCCACCGGAACAAACACGTTCTATGGGAAAACAGCCGAAATAATGCGCGCAACTTTGACTCCAAGCCACATGGAAGAGACCATATTTTCCATCATTAAATATCTTGTTTTCTTTGGCGCGCTCTTAGTGTTTGTAGTAGCTGCCTATGCTGTAACCCATGGGATTTCTCTTGTTGAACTTATTCCATTTTCCTTACTTCTTTTCACGGCCGCTGTTCCTGTAGCCTTGCCAGCTACCTATACTCTATCAACCGCATTAGGGTCATTGGAGCTTGCTAAGGCAGGAGTGTTGGTGACACGCCTCGCTGCAATCGAAGAAGCGGCTGCAATGAATATTTTGTGTGTGGATAAAACAGGCACCATTACTCAAAATATCCTGAGCGTGAAAACTCTTCTTCCTTATGAGCCCTATTCATCTGATGACCTTTTGTGTTTGGCTTCTCTTTGTTGCGAGGAAGCTACGCAAGACCCGATAGATCTGGCCATTTTGCATGCAGCCAAAGGAAATCACTCTACATTTGCGTCAGCTAAGCTGCAGCAATTTACGCCCTTTGACCCAGCCAGGAAATGTTCTGAAGCACTCATTTCTTATGATGGACAAAATCTCCATGTTGTTAAAGGGGCTCTACGTGTACTTTTGAAGATGGTTGGAAAAGACACTAATGCTCTTCACGATCTTGACGAGCTCTCTGCTGATGGATCTCGTATATTAGGAGTTGCTTTTGGAAGAAAGGGAGATCTCAACCTCGTTGGATTAATCGCATTACAAGATCCTCCCAGAGATACGTCTAAGGGTGCTATCCAAGAAATCCATGCTCTTGGTGTGAAGGTAATAATGGTCACTGGAGATGAGCCTCATACAGCGCAGTCTATTGGTGATCAAGTAGAAATCGGTTCCAGGGTTATATCTCGGGACCGCCTTACCAGAGAAAAAATTCTAGGGAATGATATTGTTGCCGGAGTTTTTCCTGAGGACAAATTTCATATTATTGAACTTTTGCAGCAAGGCAACGACATATGCGGGATGACCGGAGATGGGGTCAATGATGCTCCTGCCTTAAAAAGAGCAGAAGTCGGGATCGCTATGAGCAATGCAACTGATGTTGCAAAATCGGCAGCGAGTCTTGTTCTGACTAATCCAGGCTTGGTTGATGTTACAGAGGCAATAAAAACGAGCCGGCGTATCTATCAGCGCATGTTGACCTATACACTGAACAAAATCATCAAAACATTCGAAATATCCCTTTTGCTGGGCCTTGGGGTGATAGTTTCCAATAATCTAATTATATCCCAGATGCTGATCATATTGCTGTTTTTCACGAATGACTTTGTTACTATGTCTCTATCAACAGATCGAGTGTCCTTTTCTCAGAAACCAGACAGTTGGGATATACGAAAATTGGTTTGCATAGGGAGCGGTTTTGCCTGTTTAATTCTGGGCTTATCCTTTTTTATCCTGTTCATTGGTGAAAAGTTTCTCCATTTATCCCTGCCAGAGATAAGAACGTTAGTTTTTTTAACACTTGTCTTTACTGGCCAGGCCACGGTTTATCTCATTCGAGAACGAAACCATTTCTGGCATTCCAGGCCTAGTTCCTGGCTGCTTTTCTCCTCCTTATGTGACGTTATCATTGTCAGTATCATGGCAGCAAAAGGTATCTTGATGACGCCCCTCGCTCCCTCCTTAATTATTCTCTTGCTTATCTCTATCGTGATTTATTTCTTTTTCTTAGAT
>PMZB01000279.1 GCA_003170575.1 Chlamydiia bacterium
CCATTGGGGTTATTTGCATAGACAAACACTTCTGCATCTAGCTCTCTAAATACAAGTGGAGCCACTTTGTAGGCCGCTCCATTTGCGCAGTCAAGAGCTATGGTGAGATTTTTTAGGGAGAGCTTTCTTGGGAATGTTGCTTTTACAAACTCAATATATCGGCCGTCAGCATCATTGATGCGAGCATTTTTCCCTATCTCACTATCTTTTGGAAGGGATTGTTCAAATGTAGCAGGTCCAGCAGCGACCAACTCCTCCATCTGAAACTCCCATTCTGGCGACGGCTTGATTCCGTCAGCAAAGAAGAATTTTATTCCATTATCACAGAAAGGGTTATGGGAAGCTGAGATCACAATGCCTGCATCAGCTCTATAAGCGCGTGTGATGAATGCCACAGCAGGTGTTGGAAGAGGCCCAAGCATGAATGTGTCGACACCCATGGAGCAAAGGCCTGAGACAAGAGCGTTCTCATACATATAACATGAAAGCCGAGTATCTTTACCAATCACAACTCGATGCTTGCCATTATGCGAACGAAAAATCTTGCCCAAAGCACGTCCAAGAGCAAGAGCTATCTCAACTGTCATAGGAAAAAGGTTGGCTTTCCCTCTGACACCATCTGTGCCAAATAACTTCATATTCACCCAACTTTGAACCGTAAGGTCTCATACTACCTGAAAATCATATTTATACCGAAACAAGTTGAACATTTATGAGAGAGCCACTTAAAATTAAGAAAAGGAAATTTTTGGTTATGCGACCTACTATTTACACGCGCGATGAACATTCTGTTCGATTAGATCAGGTGGATGAGCACGCTCTCTCTGCAGTATTAACTTTGCAAGATGCTGGGCACACGGCGTATCTTGTCGGGGGAAGTGTACGCGATCTTCTTCTGAAGAAAAAACCCAAAGACTTTGATATTTCAACCTCTGCCCGCCCTGAAGAGATTAAAAAGCTCTTTCAACGGCAGTGTTTGTTGATTGGGAGGCGGTTCCGCCTTGCTCATCTTCGATTTGGGAACAAGATTTTAGAAGTTTCTACCTTTCGCGCTGGCGACATTACTTCCTCCTCGATCATCCTTCATGACAATCGGTGGGGCTCTGAAGAAGAAGATGTGATGCGGCGGGATTTTACCATGAACGCCCTGTTTTATGAGCCCAGAAAGCAGCTCATCTTAGATTATGTCGGCGGAGTAAAAGACATTGAGAAAAGGCTTTTGCGCACTATTGGAGAGGCACATCTGAGATTTCGCCAAGATCCAGTTCGCATGATTCGCCTGTTAAAATTTCAGGCACGCTTTGGCTTCCGCTGTGATGAAGAGGCTATTCACGCATTAGATACATGCAAGCATGAAATTGTAAAAAGTGCTGAAGCGCGGATTCTAGAAGAGCTTTTAAAAATGCTTGAGTCTGGTCGTGCTGAAGCCTTTTTCTCGCTTCTTTCAGAATACGGATTTATTAACCTGCTTCTGCCCTGTTTCCAACATTTTCTCTCTCACAATGACACACGCGAGCTTGCAGCTTCCTATTTGCGAGCTGCTGATGAAATGATGCAGCAACCCAACATATTTATTGATCGAGCCACGCTTCTGTCTGCACTTATTTTCCCTATATTGGAGCAAGAGATCCTTACCCTTTGTGAAGATCGACAAATGATTTTGCCCCTCAGGGACATTTTGCAGCTTACTGACTCTTTACTTCAGGGTGTGTGTGCGTCGTCCTTTGTCCATTTTCCCAAAAAGCTTCTTGGATCAGTATATCTTTCCATCACAAATCAGTTCCGGTTAACTCCCATCAAAGGGGAGCCCAAGTACCATGCGCGATTTTCTTCGGCTGATGATTTCAAGTTAGCTCTTGATTTTTTGCGCCTCCGTTGTCTTGTGAATCCTAAACTGGGTCACTTTCTCGAACACTGGGAAAAGCCGCCTCCAAAGGAATAAGTTATGTTTTCAATCATTATCCCCGCCCATAATGAAGGGCAAAATATTGCCCCCCTTCTGCATGAGATAAAAGAGGTGATGACACTGCAGAAAATGCCCTGGGAAGTTGTGGTGGTGGATGATCAATCAACTGATGACACATGGGAACAGCTGGAAAAGCTGGAGGGCCTGCCGCTGCAGGCTTTCAAGCTAAAAGTTCGTTCTGGCCAGTCTGCTGCGCTTCAGGTAGGCTTCAGAGAAGCAAAAGGGGATTTTTTTATCACACTTGACGGCGATGGGCAAAATGACCCTCACGATATACCTCGGCTCATTGAAGGACTTGCCTTTTTTGACTGCGTATGCGGCTATCGAAAAGAGCGTCATGACAGATGGCAGAAGCGCATTATTTCAAAAATGGCAAATAGTGTCAGACGCATGGTTCTTGGCGATGATATCATTGATACAGGCTGTTCCTTAAAAGCGTTTAAAAGGGGCTGCATTGATCATGTGTGGTTTTTTAAGGGAGCACATAGGTTCCTTGCCTCTCTTATTCTCTTTGGGGGCTTTTCCTTGAAACAAATCGCGGTAGAACATCGCCCGCGCACCAAGGGAAAGAGCCACTACTCAATTTTCAATCGTGGTTTTTCCACAGTCACAGACCTGTTTGCTGTTCGGTGGATGAAAAAGCGCTATATTGCTCCACAAATAGAGGCAACTCTTTCTCATGACAGCTAATCAAATCGAAAGTCTGCGCCATCTTCTCTATCCCTTGGGGCTTTTACCTCTTATTGCATTCAGCACGCGTTTTTTGATTCAGTGGTGGAAAAGCGAAAAGCAAGGGCGCACTGTGGTGCCCAACATATTTTGGCATTTTTCTATCGTTGGAAATACTCTTCTCGCCCTTCACGCATTTATCCAGCTTCACTTTCCTCTCTACTTTCTCCAAATCCAGCAAACAACGCTTGCCTGGAGAAACCTTAATCTTATAGGAAAAAGTCCATATACATTTCGGCGATGTATTTGGTTAATCCTTGTTGTCGCTATTCTTTCCACACTCCTTTACATTTCGCAAAAGCTCTTTCTTCCTGCGGACGCCTTTTTGTGGATTCGGGCACCAAACACCCATGTAAAGGATGTATCAATCTTCCTCCACATCATAGGGTGCGCTGGTATTGCAGCGTTTTCCATTCGGTTCTGGGTCCAGTGGTGGGAGGCAGAAACCGCTCAAAAAAGCGTGCTCCTTGCTCCTTTTTGGTGGCTTAGTCTTGCTGGAGCAGTTCTGTCAGGCATCTATTTTACTCTGCTCCAAGACTGGGTGAATGTTATCGGCCCAGTTTGTTCTCTTATTCCCTATGCAAGAAACTTGATTCTCTCCAAGAAAATGGTTGAATCATCTCCCTGTGACATTGCGCTTGTAGCTGGCGAAACAAGCGGGGATCTCGTAGGAAAAGCAATTGCTGAATGTTTTCTTCTTAAAAATCCCCGCATTCGGCTTGCTGGGATTGCAGGAAAAGAGATGCGAAAAGCAGGTGTGGAGGCTTGGGCTTTGACTGAGTCCTTTCAAGTGATGGGGTTTGTTGAGGTATTGAAGCGCATCTTCTTTTTCTATCGAGCCATAAATAGCCTCACCAATAAGCTCATGCAAACCTCCCCTCGCGCTGTTCTTTTCATAGATCAACCTTCCTTTTCCCTAGCTGTAGCGAAAAGACTTAAAAAAAGAGGGTTTCCTGGAAAAATTATTCAGGTTGTAGCGCCAACAGTTTGGGCATACAAAAAAAAGCGTGTAGATGCTTTTGCAGCCACTTTTGATGCGATCCTTCCTTTGTTCCGATTTGAATGTGCGTATTTTCAAAACAAGATGGCAACCACGTGGGTTGGCCACCCTGTTCTCGAGCATCTGCAAGGGCAAATTTTGCACAAAGCACCAGAAAAGAAATACCTTGCCTTATTTCCTGGAAGCAGAGAAAGCGAGATCAAAAAAAATTTACCTCTTTTTTTAGAAGCTGCAGCAATTCTTCTGCAAAAAGACCCCGCACTTATTCCTGCTGTTGTGTTGCCTGATATGATCAAAAAGCATATTCAAGCCCAAGTTGAGGAAAAGCTGCGCGCCCAGTTTCCTCAAGCAATACTTTTTCCTTTTGATGAGCGATATCGCCTGATGCAGCAGGCAAAAGGCGCTTTAACAAAGTCTGGCACAGTGACGCTTGAGCTCGCTCTTCTTAATGTCCCATTTGTATGCTG
>PMZB01000304.1 GCA_003170575.1 Chlamydiia bacterium
AACTCATCGGCCAAGCAAATATTGAAGAAATGATACACCGAATTAAGTTGAAGAATCTCCTTACAGGGAACCATTGCTGTAAAAAAAACGAAATAGCCGGGCTCGGGCTCGGCTCAAAAGAATTGGCTGTAAAGTCGATTCTTGAATTAAGATGTGTATAATAATCCTAAAAGGAGATTCTTCAACTGAATTGGGTATACATTTAAGGGAAAAGGATGCCTCAGCACTTGATCCTCACCTTAAAAGCAGGTATGATGAGCGACTATTTAAAAAGGGGGTGGCATGAAGCATCGTATTGAAGACTACTCTCACGATTTAACCACTCCGGATGGAGTATTGGTCTCCTTAAACAGGCTGTCTGACTTTCAAGCTGAGGGTATTGTACGTATTGAAAAAATAAGCCCTTGGTTTGTGGGATTTGACTTAGATAAAGGAAGACTATTTTTTAACGGCAAAAGCGTTCTTGCGCAAATTGGTTTAAATTTTGTTGGTACCCAGTACGAGCTTGACAAAGAGGAGGGACGAGCACAGGTTAAGGTAGAAATTACTGCAATTGGCCCCATTGCAAAAGATTTCCTCCCACTGCTAGAACCTGGGGCATATGTTGGAAAAATTTTTGCGAAAGATGAACGCCGGATTGTGCGAAACCCTGATTATATAGCTCGCATGTTTGGCAGATCTGACAGATGGGGAGCCCCCCTTCTCTCTTTGGGAGCTATGCATGGAAGTGATGCGCTGGTGCTGGATGTGATCAATGGGCGCGCAGTAGCATATCTTTCTCTTTTGAATGGGAAAGTGGGATATGATTCCTCAATAAAAGGATTTTTACCCACTCTGGCGCGCGCCACAGGCTCCTTATACAAAGCAAGAGAACTGCTTCGATTGCATCAAGTTTGGATTGAAAACGCCCCCAGAATACTTTCAGAAGGGGAACTCCTTCTTGTTAAAACTCCTCCCCTTCATATTCGCACTGTGTTCGCTCATGTGGTTGGAGAGCTTTTGCCTCCAGGATTTACCCACACCACAGCCTCTTTTCTGCAGCCTGATACAGAAGCCTCTGGAGACATATATGAATTTTATGGAAATTCGAACCGTGAACTTACTGATGTCCCTCTCGAATTTTATACACTAGAGCCTTATCGAGAACACGTCTTCTTCACTGATAGAGACCAGCTCCAAGCAAATATTGAAAGTTATGAAGACCTAAAAAAGGCGCTCGACACTGCCCCAGAGCCAAGTGAGCTTCGCGCGGCTGTATTTGTCGTAAAGGGAAGTCAATTAAAAGAAATATCTTCCCAAGATTGGATCGCAAGCGATCCTCTTATTCAAGACCTTCCTGGCATTGGCCATAGTACCCGCCAAGCACAGCTTGTAGAACGATTTATCGTTCAACAACCCTCGTATCCTTTTTTAAAAGCAATAGAACAAGAGAGTGTGACAAGCCAAGGAATCCTTCTCTCGCGATATTTGCCCTCGCCTATTATGAAACGCATGCTGTTGAGCGACTCCGTATCTCGATGCCTTAAGGGAATTTATTTTAAACATCCTTCCCGCTCTCATGGCGACTTCTTCTCCAAAGACGATCGAGCACTCCTTAGTGATCTCTATATTTTTGGCATCCCTGTGTTCTGGGTAGATGAACGATCCAAACAGATTCTTCAATATATGCAAAAGCCGCATAAGGAAGCTGGCATCTTTGTTCCCATGAATCGAACTGAAGAGTATCTGAAAGCAACAGCGTTTGGTGTTTATGGCTCAAACCTTCTTGTAGGTCCCTTCGAAGAGCAATTACACGAGCTTCTCTCAGGTATTTTGGAGATGAGATCTTCTGTTAACCATCCGCTTCTTTCACAAAATACTCCTATTGCCCTTGTAACAGGCGGAGGCCCTGGGGCCATGGAAGTGGCAAATAAAGTTGCTAAAGATCTTGGCATTCTCTCGTGTGCAAATATCGCTGACTTTAGGCTGAAAAGCACATCTGCTATGATGAATGAACAAGAACAAAATCCGTACGTTGAAGCTAAAATGACCTATCGTCTTAAGGAACTCGTGGAACGCCAGGCTGAATTTAACCTCGAATTTCCTATCTTTGTAAATGGCGGGATTGGTACCGATTTTGAATACTGTCTTGAAGAAGTGCGCCGAAAAGTTGGTAGTATATTTCCTACCCCTGTGCTTCTTTTTGGAGATGTCGAATATTGGAAAAGCAAAATTACCTCTCGATATCAAAGAAATCTTTCCTCAGGAACGATTAAAGGCTCAGAATGGGTCTCTGGATGCTTTTTTTGCATTCAAACAGCAAAACAAGGCCTTGAAATTTATCGAAAGTTTTTTGAGGGTAAACTCCCCATTGGTAAAGAAGCTCCCCCTCAACCCCTGGGCTTTTTTGATTGTTCAGCTCAAAACCCATAGGAAAGTCGAAGAGATATATATTTTGTCCTGACCCGAGAAAACTGTCCATCAGGAGAAAATCCATTGTGGTATTCTAAAAAGGCACGCACCTTTCTTCCAATACCATAGATTTTGCCCCACTCATATCCTAGGGCATAGGTAATATCTTCAGCATAGTGGTTTTCTTGCCAATTTTGCATGTGAACTGCAAGAAAAGGCTGTCCAAACAGTTGTTTAAAGTCAGTACGCGGCCCTCGCGCCTCAAAGCCATACTCTATATAGCCAAACTTCATTGACATCTCATTATCTGAGTGAACAACTCCGCCCAAAACAGCATACAAGCGAAGATTCTTTGTTATTTGATAATCCGTAGAAAGGTCCAGGGCTTCAAAGCTTTTATTTTTCCTGCCAAAATGAGCGTGATGCTGTAAGAATTCATCCCCTACATGGCTCGAAACATGATACAAACGGAGCCTGTAGGACCAAGGCCCTCGAGCATAGGTTAAGGGAAATCCACCATAGTAGTCTGCGTTAACAAAAGGAAAGTCCTTTTTGTATACATCGAACACACCAAACACTCCCCCTTCAGCTTCCAGCTGAAGATCCCCTCCTTTGAAATTCGCCCAGCGATATAGGGGAAATTGATCCCCAAATGTGATCTCTGTTGCTACCTTCCCTCCAATCTTATCTTGAAATCGGAAGCCGCTCGAAAATGAAATTTGGCGCGGATTTGCAATCTGCGTGGGATACAGAATAGTTGATTGAGGAAGCCATACGCCATGCCACTCTTTTTTCGACTCCGGAGATTTTTCGGCAGCAGGAATAATCGAATGCGTTCGTTGATTGGTTTCCCCTACTGAACGATGCGTCAATGATGTTACGAAAAGCACTACTTCATCCGCCTTCAACTTATCTGCAGGAAGATTCCTTAAAAAAATATCCCCATTTCTAACGCATATCTTAATCCCAGTATCTGGATATTTTGTATCTAAAACGCCCTGAATATATGCCTCTAAATAGCTGTCAGAGCTTGTTTTCTGCGAAATATCCTCCGCTTTATCCTCAAAAGCAAAGTCTTCCGGCATCTCTACTGTACATATATCATCCCCAACAGATGCGGCCACAGATGGGCCAATACTGATTGCACAGAGAAAAATTATCGAAAAAAAATGAAACGCTTTCATAATACACCGCAAGAAAATAGTAGACTCTCTTTATGCCCTTCATGTAGTTTTCTTACAGGAAAGAAGTTGTATCATACAAGTAAAATCTGGATTTTTTTTATGGCAATTAATGACCCAATTCTTCTTGACCTGCCTATGCCGATACGCACACCCCGCCTTCTCATACGTCCAGTTCAAGCGGGAGATGGGATAGCCATTACAGAAGCATTCAAGGAAAGTGTGAAAGAGTTGAGATGTTGGCTCCCCTGGGCTCGAGGCAATGCATTAACACCGACTGAAGCAGAAATTTTGGTACGCCGGTTTTATGCGGATTTCATTCTTCGCCAGGCTCTTCATCTTGGTGTTTTTTCTTCAACCCAGCTTATCGGGATGTGCGGGCTAAAAAATTTTCGATGGGATATCCCCAGTTGCGAGCTTGGGTACTGGTTTCGCACAGCAATACACCGCAAAGGCTATGCAACTGAGGCTGTGAACGCTCTTACAAAGTATATTTTCTCTCAAATTGGGATTCGCAGACTTGTGATCATTTGCGACGAAGAAAATACTCGAAGCTATGCTATTGCGGAAAGACTTGGCTTTACCCTTGAGATGAAAGCAAAAGGTATTGTGCCTCCTGGCCCCAATACAGACGAATTACGTCTCGGAAGATTATACTCAAGAATGTCTCTTGAAAATCTTCCTGAGCTAAACGTGGAGTGGTAATTGTACTGTGAGATTATTCTTATCATGCAATATTCCCGATAAAATAAACTCTTACCTTCTCTCCCTTGCAGAAGAGATACACTCTTTAAAATCTAAGGAATTGGATACTTTTGCCAAACTTACTATCCCTAAACATTTTGACCTGACCATGAAATTCTTCGGGGAGGTCCCAGAAGCTCTTTTCGAAGACCTTAAGAAGTGCGTAGAATCTATCCATTTTCCTTGTTTCAAAGCTTCACTTCAAAAGATCCAGGTATTTAATCCAGAAAGAATCCGCATCATATGGGTTGGAGTTGCTCCAAATGAACCATTTTTCGCGCTCCATAAAGCGGTAGAAGAGGCGCTCCTTTCCCTTTACCCTCTGGATCCTCGTTTTTCTCCACACATTACGCTGGCACGGGTAAAATCTGTTCACAATAGAAAGCTATTCTTGGAAAAGTTGCAAAAAATAGAAGTTGAGCCTCTCTCCTTCGATGTTGACCAGCTCATTCTTTTTCAGAGCAAAACAGAAACTAATGGAGCTGTACACACGCCTTTATTTACTGTCCCGTTGGAATTCAATTAGTTTTCCACCCCATAATGTCCTGAGCGCAGAGAATCCCATTTCTTATAACAAATTCCACTCCAGAACCCTCTACAGAAGCACTTGAAAGATAGAGCCCAACAATTGGTGATTTAAAATAAGGCTTTTTTGCTTTGCTCGCTTCACCCCAAGAAAGCGCCCCCTGAGGAAGATTAGCAAGTTTTCCATAGCTTAATGGGGTCATCACTTTTACAACTTTGCCGTTTGCTAATTCCGGAATGAGCGCTTTGCCTTGCACTAAAAGAGTGTCAACCCGTTTTTTAATCAGGGCGGTTTCTTCATCTTTTGAAAGCCCAAAAAAATCAGCAAATCGCGCTACCGTACGCAATACAACCGCGGATTGTCCTTGCGGAGCAAGTGTAGAGTCATCTTGTGAGGAGATAGTAAGATACGTTTGGTTATCTTTATCGTGGATTAGCGCAGGATAGTTAGACAATTTTTCCGGCACTGCAAGATGAAGTGTAATCGAAGATGAGCCCACTGGAAGTTGTTGAATAAATGAACGGAACTCAGGCGTAAGAAATTTTCGATCAATAAGGTCAAGATAGGTTGTCTTTGCATTCACATTGCTAATAACTATCGGGGCTTTATATGTTTTCTTTGCCACGCGAACTCCTGCAACCCCCGCAGAGTTTACTAAAATTTCATCTACATAGGTCGTGGAAAGTACTTTCCCATTACGCTCTGTGATATACCGAGCAAGTGATTCAGCAAAGTACTGAGGCGTATGAAGCGCATGATACCCCCCATAGAGAAAATATCCAAACGAGGAAGCAACAACTTTCGAGGCTGGGGTCCAAGCAGGGACTGCTCCAAAATATCCAAGAAGGTTACACAGAACTCGCTTAAGATCTAGATCTGTAAAATACTCGTCAAGCACATCCTGATATGACTTCTCATTCCATTCAAGAAGATTTTGATGAGTTACTGCATACGTATCATTCCACACCTTTGGCATAACATCTTTTGTCAGCTCTTGCGGAATAACTATCCCCCATTCTTGGATCATGTCTGCGTCATATATTTCGAAATATACTTGTTTGGCCTTGGCAAAAAACTCATGAATCGCCTTTTCCTGGTGTGAGAATTTTTTTGCCAAAGCATCTTCCATGGCATTTTGAGAGGTACCTATGTCAATAAAAGACTCATCCACAATCAATCTTTTTGTGTTTGGGATGAAGAAAGTCGATTGCTGAAGAGAAAGCTGATCAAGCAGGAATCGAATAGAACCTCGTTCCCAAAGTCCTTCAATATCTTCCGCCCCGTAGTCAAAGTGAAAACCATCTTTTTCATATCCAGAGCATAGGCCGCCTACCTCATCATTCTTATCTACGAGAAGAACCTTATATCCATTCTTTGCAAGAAACGCTCCAGCAGAAAGCCCTCCAAACCCACCTCCAACAACAATTACGTCATATTCACTTTCACCTTTGGAATTCAGAACTGTTGGAGTTACATGCCATGCAGTTCCCTGGAAAGGAGTGGGAGAGGAATGAAAAATCCAGATTCCCAAAATTATGGCTACGCAAACTAAAATCCCTAAAAGATATCGATGCATATTTCCTCCTCCTCGCCCGCTTTGCATACTTGTGAAACAAATACACCGGAAGAGTGCAAAAAATCAAACAAAATAATTATGGCAACCTACTACGCAAACTTTCCATAGCAGCTATCTAATGCCTATAT
>PMZB01000292.1 GCA_003170575.1 Chlamydiia bacterium
CGGTTTTAGGCGCTCGCTGACAGGCGATTTACGATGGTTGGTCAAAAACGGAACATATCGGCCTGATTGCTATATGTATATTGGGGAAAACAAAGACAACCTGGAAAAAGGAACGGTCAAAATTTTTGAAAACGCTCCTACAGGTTCCTGGGAACCTGTTCAGCTTTTACGGCAAAAGTCTGGCAATGGCGCCTTATTTGATCAACAGCTCTATGAATCATTTGTTCTTACTCCTAAAGACCTGCCTCTCCCAAATATGTGGGGTAAATTTCGCGGCTGTTATCATAATTATCTTGGGTTATTCACCGACATAAAGCTCTACAAAGCCTTTATAAAAAATGGCCTTTTAGAGCTTTTGCAAGAAGATACTATCCAGCACATCGAGCTGAGAGACGCTCCAGAAGAGAATCTAATTGTTATGTATAAAGAAATTATCCAAGAAATGCGCGAACAGTTTTCCTTCTTTACTCTCAAGATTATCTGCGATGCAAGCCGGAAGGAAGATCGAGCAAGGGTGAGAAAATTAGCCCAAGAGACCTTGAGATTAAAGAAAAAATATCCTGAGATTATCGCTGGCTTTGATCTTGTGGGCGAGGAAGATGCAGGCCATTCAATTGCGTATTATCTCGAAGATTTACTGGAACTCGAAGGGCAACTCCCCTTCTATTTTCATGCAGGAGAAACCAATTGGCCTTTTAACATGTATGCAAAAATTATTTTCAACGATAATCTCTACGATGCATATCTTTTGAACGCCAAAAGAGTAGCCCATGGCTTAAGCCTTGTGAAAAATCCCTATTTAATGAACAAATTCAAAGATGCGAAAATTGCCATAGAAGTATGCCCGATAAGTAATCAGGTTTTAGGCTATGTGAAAGATCTGAGAAACCACCCAGCTCTCACCTATCTGAACGCTGGCTTACCAGTGACTATAAACCCTGATGACCCAGCAATATTTGGCTACCAAGGCGTCACACCTGACCTCTGGGAAGCCTGTGTCGCCTGGGAGTTAGATTTGCGAGCTTTAAAACAGCTGATGATCAATTCTGTCACCTACAGTTCCCTAGACTCCTCTCAAAAAGAAGCTTTACTAAAAGTCTGGGAACACAAATGGAATGAATTCATCTCTGAAACAGTTCAGAGCATCAAAATTACCCAAGCGGTCTTGCCAAAAAAGGAGTAACTTTATAGTGTAGCAAATTTTAAACCTTTTGTTAGGAGGGAAAGTTATGGATCGTACAGCTTCAGCCATCTGGTTAGGTGGCCTTAAGGATGGAAAAGGAACTGTTTCCACAGAAAGTGGAGCTCTCAACAAAGTTCCGTATAGCTTTACAACGCGGTTTGAGGGAGCTAAAGGAACAAATCCGGAAGAGTTACTGGCAGCAGCTCATGCAGGATGCTTTGCCATGGCACTTTCCGCTGAACTGGGGAAGGCTGGGATCACTCCAAACAAGCTGGAGGTGACGGCCACCGTTACCATAGATATGGTTCAAGGCCAGTTTGTGATCACAAAGAGCCACCTGGATCTTACGGCCCATATAAAAGGAGCGGATAAAGCAAGGTTTGATATTGCTGTCAGAGCTGCGGAACTCGGGTGTCCTGTCTCCAAATTGTTCAGGGCTGAAATATCCGTCTCCTCAGAACTTATCTACCTTTAGATAGAACATATTGAACACATTCACGTCGAAACTCTTCTTTTGAAACCCCAAGAATCGTTTCAAAGGAAGAGTAATCATTTAAAACAGCAAAAGCTTTCTCCAAACCCCAGCGATCTATTAAAAATTCTGTAAGAACATATGAAGCGACTAAATCTGCCCTTTTAGCCACTTGTCTTGGCTCTTCCAAAAGGAAAGGAGGAGCAATGTCTATTTCATTTCTCTTATTGAGCAGATACTGATATACCTGCTCCTTTGTATAAATTTTAACTTCGCAATAAGAAAGCCCTGCAGATAGCCAAAAGGGCAATGTATCATACTTTTGAGATGTTAAAAACCAACCTAAACAGAGTCTGCCGCATTTCATGACTGACTCTTCAGAATGTATGGGACCAGGATTTTGAGGTGATACGATTGAGAGAGAATTCCCCTGCCTCGTGCACACAAGCCAATCAGGATGAGAACTATTGCCAAAAATTGTAGAATGATAGGATTGGATGTCAGGATAAATGTTTAATTTGACCTTGTTAAGGCATGAAACGGGAAAAAGGTCTTCACTCCATTTTCCCCAAAACTGCTCCAGATCTTGCAACAACGTTTCAGCAGCTGCATAATCTTGTTCCACACAATACGCTTGAAAATGCTCTGTCTCTTTGTAAAAAGGAAGCCCAAACGTGTCTTCTGAAGAAAACAAACAACTTCCGCAAAATAAACAAGAAAGCGCTAAGATTTTTTTAAACATAATTGTCCTCAAAAACAAAGCATTTTACTCTCAATCCTCATTTCGTCAACCAATTTTGTACAGCACAAAAGCGAGCCTGAAATCTGCTTGGCATTAATGCCAGAATGCTTTTAACATCTCAAACATCATTCCTTTTATATCGAGGTCTTTATGAGAAAATATTTCTTGATCCCCCTTCTCCTTCTCCTGATGTGCTCTCTGGCACACGCCATGCCCCCTGAAAAAATTGCACAGCTTTCAGCGAAGGTTATTTTAACGAATGACAATGGCTACTATGTGCTTTCAGACAACTCTTGCTGGAAAGTTATCTATTTTTCCAAAAGAATGAGAAGCTTGAGCGAATGGTGGAATAATGTAAGATTGGTACCTGAGACATTCGAATGTTCCCCCAAGGATTGGGTAGAGGGCACTTACATTGAGATATATTCTAAACGAGATTTTCCCGAGATTCCTTTTCAAAACGCGTCCAACCAAAACGATCTGATAAATTGTTCTCATGTGCTTATCAATACAGCTTCAAAACAAGTGCTCTTCGCAAATGCTCTTAGTATCGCAGACAGCATGGTCCTCGTGTTTAATCAAGCATATGAAGATGGATATAACAAGGGTTATGGCATAGGCCATAGCCTTGGCTATACCCTTGGGTATAGTACTGGATATCAGTTAGGTCTTTCCACACGCTCATCATGTAGATTTTCTCAAAAAGGTGGAACGCCAAAAAAGCAGCCACACAAGCAAAGCGAAAAAAAAGCCGCAGCGTCCAAATGATGGACTCAAACAAGTTGAAGAATTGAGATTTTATCAAGACTATTATCCTGCCACCTTAGATGGGATGTAAACATCTATAGCATATTTGTGGAACCGTTTGAGGTAAACGCTCAGAGAAGCGTCTGCTAACAAATTTGCACCGCCGAGAAGGCTCTGACGTTTCATAATGTCATCAAAAGAAACCTTATCCGCGTTTTTCAACGTATCCATGATCGCCATAAAAAACGTGGAAGTTTTTTGAGGACCAAAGAAAAGGACCCAGCAGTTTTCAACCAACTCAGGCACAGCCGAAAGTAGACTTCTGACACCTGGCTCGTCCACCTTGGCATCTTTCTTGATTTCTATGTGCATATAGCCGCTGCCAATTCGAGCGGCAAGCTCAGCAAGCGCCTCCACTTTCGTTGATTGGTCTTTGGAGGCGTCTGTGGGGTCGACGGCAAGAAGATCAGTTTTCGAGCAAGCTTCGATAGCTCTTTGAAGTTCGCGCTCAGGCTCAGTAAGCTCTAAAGGGCTGGCACTATCATGCAAGTCGCAGATAATAACGAACGCGTCAGGGCTTCGCTCCTTGATTTTCTGAACATGAGATTCAACTTCTGAATATTGACTTGTTGCTGACATTCTCAATGCCTCTAGGCCCTTAGTATTGATGCAATCACATGCGCTCAATTCAACATCCCCATTGATACGTAGACTAGGAGACAAGGTGAAGCCATCCTCAAAACCTGCGCTGATGAGTGGAGGTCTCGCAGAAACGACTCTTGGGGAATTGGGTTTGACGCAATCAAGAACTACGGATGTGGCTTGGTGCCAAAAGCACTCTATGTGGGCTACTACACTTAACATGATAAACTCCATCTAT
>PMZB01000030.1 GCA_003170575.1 Chlamydiia bacterium
GTCTTGTATGGCCACCAAGAAAGAAATTGAAAAAGAGTTAGAAATAACTCTCAAGGAAATAGGGAAGATAACGCCTGTTTACGATAAGAGATTTAAAGAATGGGTATTTTCACACGAATTATATCCTGTCGAATATGCTGGAAAAACTCCTGAAGAAGTAATAAAAAATTATCCTCTTTATCTAGAGGAATTTATTAAACACCGACTAGATAATAACTTAGCTCCATCTGTTGAGAAAAGAACCAAGGGGAAAGGCGGATATCGACCAGGTGCTGGACGTCCTAAAGGAACGACAGGCGAAGTAAAGAAAAGGGTATATCTCCCAGAAAAAATTGCTGATTGGATCCGTATACCAGAGCATCTACTCATAGTAGAAAAGTTATCAAGAAAAACCTGTTGAGAACCCCACCACATCTCTGAAATGGAACACAGATTTTGTAGCGTAAGAGACTGAATTATGGAGCTAGTGAAAATTGAATTAATAAAGCTTTTGATACTCGTAGGAACATTCTCCGGATTGATTTCCTGGGATGTTTTCGAAAGAAGGAAAGATGAACGAAGATTTGAGAAATTGCTTACTGAAATCAGAGAGGATATGAAATCTCTCCATAGACACTAACCACAAATGGAGCACAAGAGCTTTTGTGCCTCACTTATGAGATGCTAGAGAGCTTGTGTAGCACTTTCTAGTAAAAGTGAGATGCTAATTCTGATTTTACTCTACGTGACCAGGCACACTTTCTTGCTTGGATTATCTGCCTTATCTGATTTATCATATGCATGCACCATTTCCGCGCTGGCGTGCCCAGACATTTTCATGATTTCACTATCCGAATACCCAAGCTGCTTGAGATAGGTAATAGCTGATGCGCGGAGCATGTGGGGGTGAACCTTACTAAAGGGAAGTTTCGCAGCATAGCCAGCTTTTGAAAAGGTATTCTCCAGCTGATCGACTGATATTTTCTTACCATTGCGCGTAACGAATACAAGCCCTGTTCGATCACCAATGTAAGCCTTGAGTGCTTCCATTACGCTGCGAGGATAGGTGATTTTTGTATTCCTTTTAGCTCCTTTTGTTTTTGACTGAGCAAAATGTATCATTGAATTGTCCCATGAAATTCGATCTGTGGTGACTGAAAGTACCTCATTAATGCGCTTGCATCCTTGCAACGTGAGCTTGGCGATGAGACAATCTCTGGTATTTATTTTTTCTAATTCCTCTAGAAAAGCTGTAAACTGAACGAAGGTCATTGCCTCGGTATCAACCTCATCTCTAAAACGATAGAAGGTTTTATCTACCCCAACTTTTCGTGGCATTGCTTTTTGTATCATACCATCTGTCATTTCGCACAGAAAGTTTGTAAACGAAATAAAACAGGCTGCTCTAGCTTGTCGGGTACACTCCGACCATGCTTCCTTGCCAGGAGGAGTTTCCTTTTTGATACAAAGCAGGATAGCCTTGGAGTTGATTTGAGAGAAAATTTGCAAAGACATTTCACGATGAATGTATCCTCTTTCGACAAGTTTGTTTATCCCTGATCTGTAGTTTTTCAAAGTCAGCGAGCCTTCAGTAAACATTGAATACCATTTATCAAGCGCGTCCTGCACAGAGGTGTTGCGCAACTCGTTCCACTTGTGGTTATCTTTGAGAGACTTCATCTCCTCATATGTGAATGACACAGCCGGTGCTGATTTTTTGTGTTCCACAATTGCTAGCACCTGTTCTACCGCTTCAGGCGATTGCTCTACAACTTCCTGGGAGTATTCTACTTCCTCAAACACTTGGTCGATGACCATCTCTGCTTGACCTATCATATCGTGAATTCCTTCTGAAAAAGTGGTTTTCCTGTATAAGTAGCATTATACCGTACGGTATTCTTGCATGCAAGCATTTTTGTATACAGGTATACAAATTTACCTAAATTCAAGTCTGAATGTATCCTTGTAAATTCGTATTCAAGAATCCACTGGTGCTTGTATTCGTGCGTTCCTTGATACTTGTATTCAAGAATTCCTCGGTACTTGTCTCAATGAATTTAGGTGTACTTGTATACCCACATACAAAAGCCACGATTGAACACAAAAAAACAAATCACCGTTGCAAAAAAAGAAGGCCCATTGCATAAGTTGATTTATCAATTCAAGGAGGACCTCATCCATGTCAGACGTTCAAAAAATTAATATAGACGTGACAGGCATTGAAACAGATGTGTTTGGCATTGAAGAGGCTTGTGAATACCTTAAGCTTGCTCGCAGCACCGTGTACAGGCTTACAAGAAAGGGAATCATTCCGCATAACAGAATTGGCAAATCGCTCAGATTCCGAAAGGAAGTGCTTGCTGAGTGGCTCCAAAAGGACGCAAAAGCTCGCACTACAGCTCAAACCACTAAAGCGAGCAAGAAGAAAACTACTAAATCTAACAAGCAGGAGTCACGATGAAGGTTATATCATCTGTGGGGGCAAAAGGAGGCTCGGGCAAGTCTTCGGTAAGTCTTTTGCTTGCTTGGGAGCTAACCCAGAAGCACAAGGCCAAAGTAGCGCTGTTTGATAGCGACGTGCAAGGAACTTGCCTCAGCGCAAAAAACCTCAATCCCTCTCTTCCTTTCGATGTGCTCTCTGTGCTCGACAAACCAACCCTGCTGGCGAATGGAAAGCGCTGTGAAGCGGAGAATTTCGACTACCTTATTATAGATGGGAACCCACGATCCTTACACGAAGACCCCTCCTTTATTGAATGCATTGCCAAAATCAGTGATCTGAACCTGGTCATCTCACGACCATCACCACGTGATTTGCGGGCACAGATTAAATACGTAGATCTTGTCAAAAGGGCTACCAAAGGGCATATTCGATTGTTATGGAACTTCTATCAAAAGAACACAGGGGCTCATCGCGAAGGTGTTCCTGAAGGTGAAGAGCTTCTGGGGTTAAAAAGTATTCAAACAAAAATAGGCCTGCGAATCATTTACCAAGATATAGGCTATTCAGAAAGTTTTATTGGTGATTTTGGGAACAATGAGGCGGCACAGGAAATACGCGCACTAGGCACAGAGATACAGGAGCTTCTAAATGAAAAAAATATTAGATCGTAGCTCAAAACGCCAGGCCGAAGCGCAAGAAGCAACTGAAAAAGAGACCGCCAGCAAATGGACGACAACTGGCGAAACAAGCATCCTTAAGTCACCACGCAAGAGCTCTCAAATTTGCTGTAAGATCACGGATGAGGAATATAGTTTTCTAGAAGAACTTACTGTGGTTGCTACCAACAAACGTGGCAAGGGTGTGAATATGGCCTATGTAATCAGATGTTTGATACGGCTGGGTAAGGAGAATAAGGATAAGCTGACTTTCGAAGAGGATGTATAGATTGCCCTAGTAGACGCTAATCGCAGTAAATCGTGGAGGTTCGTATAAATCAAGATAAAAACATCGACATATCCAAGATTCCCACAATTACGGTTAGGGAAGCGCACGCCAATGGCCTTAGAACGCACAGAAACCGACCAGGAGCTGTGCAAATCCCAAAAATAGTAAAAATATATCTTAACGGGGAGATCGGGCAGTGTAGCGAGGTTAAACAGTATTCAGTGCGAAATATTTTAAATGATGTTGACATAATGT
>PMZB01000079.1 GCA_003170575.1 Chlamydiia bacterium
GCCTGGAAGAGTATTTCCTTTGCAACATTTCACCCTCAGTTGTATCCGAATGCAAAGAACGACTGCTTAAGGAAAGAACGCCTCGGGGGACGTTCCGGTCACAATCTACAGCAAATCGATATTTGGCAGCCTTAAGCACCGCTTTTACCATTGCCGTACGAGAATGGAATTGGCTGAAGGAGAATCCTGTCTCAAAGGTTTCTCGCTACAAAGAAGGAAAGCCAAGAGAGAGATTTTTAAGCAAAGAAGAAATCGAAACCCTTCTCAGCAGTTGTAAAACGAGCTTAAGCCCATATCTATATCCTGTGACGCTATTTGCTGTATGCACCGGTGCTCGTAAAGGGGAGATCTTGAATCTTAAATGGCAAGACGTAGATTTTTCTCGGAACACTGCTACCTTTAGAGATACGAAAAACGGGGAGGATCGTACAATACCTCTGAGCCCGATTTTAGTAAGTTGTCTCTTGGAAGAGAAAAAGAAAAGAGTTATACTCAGCCCTTATGTTTTCCCGAGCAATGATGGAAAAAAGCCTGCCGATATTCGAGGTGCTTGGGAAGGAGCAATCAAGCGAGCCGGTCTTGATATTTGCTTCCATACACTGCGGCATACAGCTGCTTCTCACTTGACCATGGGAGGAGCTTCTGCAATTGAAGTAGGGGCTGTGTTGGGACATAAAACGTTAGCAATGGTCAAGAGGTATAGCCACTTGTCTGTGTCTTCAACAGCAAGAATTCTATGCCGCATGAACGAAGAGGTTGTAGGACACGTCAAGTATGGTACATAAAGGAACGTTAGAACATCAGGATGGAAAGCAGGCTTATGATCAACTCATAATGTGCTGCCTTTCCATCGATTCCCAGCAGGATGAGAAAAAGCTTTTTTCCCTTAAATCTCAATTTTTAAATTCTTTCCAAAATCTCCACACCCAAGTGGCAGCGTTTAAAGAACACATAGCAGGAGCTCCGCTCTCTGCTCTGATTCTTTTGTGGGGCGAGCTCCTCTGTGAAGACAAGGTGTTTGGCAACCGATATCTGCAGATGATGCGCGAGCTGATTGAGGCAAACCTTCTACTTCTTACCTCAGACAAGAAAAAAACCATTCCTCTTTATGATTTTTCCCTGCAGGATCCCTCATTAGTTATCGACAACATTCGCTGTTACGGGGGCTGGAATGTTAGCAAGAGGGAAGACCATATCCTTCTGTATAAAACCTTTTCAGAGTGGCTTTCCAAGGAAACCTTCGGGTATGTGCCAGAAGCTTGCGATCTAGATCGGCATCTAGCCCAGAAGAGGCAGATTTCCTTTGAAACCTATATAGAAATCTTAAGCCATATGGATTTGCGGGAACAAATTCTGGCCAAGATGTTCTATCTTGGAGGAAACAGAGCTCTGGAAGAAGTTCTTTCAGTAAAAATTGAAGACATCGATTTTCCTCGTTCCCTTATCCATTTCTCAGACGATGTTTCCTATCCTCGGCATCTTTTCGAGGACATCAAAAAGTATATTCAAAGCAGAAAAAAAGGTTACGTATTTGCAGGGAGAGAGCAAGAAAGGGTTTCGACGTCAACTCCTTTTCGCTCTCTAAAGAAAATTGCCTCTGAACTACACCTAGACCCTGAATTTACCTTTAAAGATTTTACGAAAAATGTCTAGGAAGTTGTCTGTCCTGAATAGGGATGTCTAGGGCAAGGATTACATTTATGATACAGATGGAGAAGGATTCTAACTTGCCCTAAAGCTATGAGAATAACCGTCCAAACAGTTTTTTTCTCACTACTTAAAATCCGTCACACACCCACTACTTCGACCTCAGCAATCAACAAAGAATTAGGAGGAAGGCTTCCATTTATGCCATAAGCCATGTCTGGATGAATAAAAATTTTCCTTTTTTCTCCTACATGCATACCTTCAATGCCAGCAGCAAAGCCGGGCAATGTCTCTTTAAGGCAAACCCTATGAGGCCGATGTATTATATTAGTACTTACAACCTCCTCTCCACCAAGAGTAACAATGGAATAATGGAGCAAGGGCGAGCTTCCATTGCCTACAGTTTCCGAGCTTTTGCCTTCTTGAATAACCTGGTACCATACTTTGCTATTTTCTAAAGCATGCATGCTCGGATTTGTTTCAAATGTTTTGAGAAGAGCATTTGCTTTTAACAAGTTTGTTTCCGCTGCTTTTTCGAAAAGATATTCAAGAATGCTCCGATACTCCTTCCACGTGTGTTCAAAGCCAGTAGAAGCTTCCTTACCGCCCATGTAGTCCTGAATACCTGCAATAACAGAAGAAAGATCTATCCATTCTGAATTATTTTTCAAAGAGGCAGCAATTTTGTAACCTTCATTTCTCGAAAACTCAACCATTTTTTGTCGAAAGTTATCAGAATCTTCCTCTCCCCCATATCCTAAGCTGGTAATGAGAAAAGAAAAGCATGAGAAAACAGAAAAGGCCATGCTGTAAAAAGAATTGTTAAGATGAGTCATTCTTTTCATAAGTCACTCCTCATTAGCAAAGAACTTTTTTATAGAAATCTCAAAAAGTGTATCGCTGTCACATATAGTTTCAAGATAGGCTTTTAGGGCCATGTATTTTTTGATAAGAGCTTGTGTTTCTTGAGACTCTCTGTCACAGGCGAATGGTGGAAGGGGAATAGAAGTTGGTGAACACAGAGGATCATCTTCACATGAAACTG
>PMZB01000249.1 GCA_003170575.1 Chlamydiia bacterium
ACCTAATGCGACAATCTGATTTCGGTCTCTCATATTCATTATGTGGATTTTATGCACCAACTTTTTTTTCCCTTGGTTTTAGGTATTCTGTTTTCCTGCTCCCTTTTTGCGCGCGTAGAGCTTGGTGTGGACAGACTGTTCGAACCCCAGTATCGCGCACTTGTAGAAGGGAAACGGGTTGGGTTGATTACGAATCGAACAGGCATGACTTCGAACATGGAGAGCACGTTTTCTGTGTTTGAGAAAAAACATGGGGCAGGGGTTTTGACTTTGGGTGCGATCTTTTCTCCTGAACATGGGCTGTTCGGAGTGGATCCTAAAGCAGAAGTTTCGAAAACCGACAAAGGAATCATCGTATACAGTCTGTACGACGCTGGTGTGCCCAGGCGTATCTCTAAAGAGATGGCAAAAGGCATCGATGTGCTTGTCTATGATATTCAAGATATTGGATCTAGGTCCTACACATATGTGTCAGCTCTTTATTATGTGATGGAAGATGCTGCAAAGTTGTCCATCCCTGTTGTTGTGCTTGATCGTCCAAATCCCTTAGGGGGCTTGCTTGTAGATGGTCCGATGTTGCAAAAAGAGTATCGTTCCTATGTCGGATATGCGAATGTCCCCTACTGTCATGGCATGACTGTGGGCGAGCTTGCTCGATTTTTCCGCGGGGAGTATGGCGTTTCTTGCCAATTAACAGTTGTCCCTATGCAAGGCTGGAATAGATCTATGCGGTTTGACGATACAAAGCTTTCGTGGGTCCCTACAAGCCCCAATATCCCTGAACCATCGAGCGCTCTTTTTTACCCCGCCACAGGGCTTCTGGGCGAGCTTGCTGTTGTCTTTATTGGAGTAGGAAGTCCTCTTCCTTTCAGAGTTATTGCTGCTCCTTGGATCAGCGGGAAAGAGTTAACCGCTGCTCTTCAGCGACCTGGTCCTGAGGGTGTGTGTTTTCAAGAGATCCATATTGTTCCAACCATGGGACAGTATCGAGATAAACCTTGCGAGGGGACGCTGCTTATCATCAAAAATCCTGAAAGGTTTAATCCAATAAAAGTTTTCTATTGGGTGGTAAGTACCTTGAAAGAGCTCTATCCAACAAAATTAAGAGAGGCGATTGCCGCCATTCCCCAGGAAGCTCTTTTTTACAAAGCTTGCGGCTCTAAAAAAATTGCAGAAATTCTTTTGAAAGAGGATCTCTCCTTTCCGCAGCTTGTTTGTTTAGACGAAAAAGAGCGACAAGAATTTCTTGCTGTGCGAAAAAAATACCTCATTCCTTCCTATGAAAACAGTTCACATACCCCTCCTCCGTCGGGGTATGTGAGTAAAAAATAGCAAACAGGCGGTTTGTTTGCTAAAATTCACGTCTTTCCCTTGACAGAAAAGCTCGTTAATCCCTAGACTTCTCCACCTTAACCAAAGTTAAGCAAAGGGTTGTAGAAATTAAATAACCACAGAAATCAAGAGAACACACAGAGGAAAAATTTCCTCTATCTCTGTGTGCTCTCTTGATCTCTGTGGTTATTTTTGTCCCAATGTGTAAGAGCATGTGGGTGCGTAAACAATTCTTCATATACATATTTACATGGAGCAGGAACCTTATGAAAATTAAACCACTTGGCAACCGCATCCTGGTACGACGTTCCAAAGTGAAAGCGTCGAAAGGAGGAATTCTTCTTCCAGATACAGCACAAGAAAAACCTAAAGAAGGTGAAGTCATGGCTGTAGGACCAGGCAAAACAAATGATAAAGGACAAATAGAAGCTCTTTCTATAAAGGTCGGAGACAAAGTGCTGTTTAGCTCCTATGCAGGAACTGAAGTAAAAGGTGGAAGCGAAGATGAAGAGATGCTCATCCTCTCAGAGGATGAAGTGTTTGGCGTGTTTGTATAAGGAAAAAAAGTTATGGCAAAAATGATTCGATTTAGTGAAGAGGCTTTACGTTCTTTGGCAAAAGGTGTGCAAACACTTGCCAAGGCTGTCAAGGTAACTCTCGGTCCCAAGGGACGCAATGTGGTTATTAATAAAGGGTTTGGAGCACCTCTCTCTACAAAAGATGGCGTGACAGTTGCTAAAGAAATTAACCTCAAGGATAAATTTGAGAACATGGGAGCACAGCTTGTCAAAGAAGTTGCTTCCAAAACATCAGATGATGCTGGAGATGGGACAACAACAGCGATCGTTCTTGCGGAAGCCATTTTCCAGCAGGGGCTGAAAAACGTTGTGGCTGGCGCTAACCCCATGTCTATAAAAAGAGGTATTGATCAAGCAGTTGAAGCTATCAATTCTGAACTTTCCAAAATGGCGCAGACAGTGAGCAGCCAAGAGGAAATTAGACAGACAGCGACGATCTCTGCCAACAATGATCCTGAAATTGGCACAATCATTGCTCAAGCAATGGAAAAAGTGGGCCGGGATGGGATTATCACGGTGAGTGAAGCTAAGAGCATAGAAACTACCCTTGATGTTGTTGAGGGAATGCAGTTTGATAAGGGTTATCTTTCTCCCTACTTCATCACAAATTCTGAAGCAATGAGTGCGGAACTTGAAAATCCTCTTATCTTCATTACCGATAAGAAGCTTTCAACAACCAAAGACTTAGTGCCAATCTTAGAGAAAGCAATGGCAAAAGGGCAAAAGCCCCTTCTTATCATTGCTGACGATGTTGATGGAGAAGCCTTAACAACACTTGTCATCAACAAAATCAAGGCTGGCTTGCCTGTTGTTGCTGTAAAGGCTCCAGGATTTGGCGATCGCAAAAAAGCTATGCTCCAAGATATGGCCGTCTTGACAGAGGCCACAGTCATCACCGAGGAAGTAGGTCTTCGCCTTGAAGATGTAACTCTTGCTTCTTTTGGCAAAGCCAAACTTGTCAAGGTGACAAAAGATGAGACCACAATCATCGATGGGCTTGGAGATGAGAAGAGCATCAAAAAACGTGTCCAAGAGATCAAAGCAGAGATTGAAAACTCAACCTCTTCCTATGAAATAGAAAAGCTTGAAGAGCGATTAGCGCGCCTTGTAGGCGGTGTTGCGGTCATCAATGTGGGTGCAGCAACTGAAACTGAGCTTAAAGAGAAAAAAGCACGTGTTGAGGATGCTCTCCATGCAACAAGGGCTGCTGTAGCTAAAGGGATTGTCCCAGGCGGCGGTGTTGCGCTCATTCGTGCCACCAAAGCACTTTCTGCTCTTACCCTATCGGGCGATGAGGCAATTGGCCTTGAGATCATTCGCAAAGCTGCATTTGAGCCTGCTACAGCTATTGCAAATAACTGCGGCAAGAAGGGCGAGCTTGTTGCCGAGAAAATTTACGAGGCAAAGGGCGCTTTTGGATATAATGGCCTGACAGATAGTTTCGAAGACCTTGTCAAAGCTGGTGTCCTGGATCCGGCCCTTGTTACTATGACGGCACTGAAGAATGCAGCATCTATTGCTTCCCTTCTTTTGACGACCGCGGCCATGATCACAGATAAACCCAAGAAACAACAGCCTCTTCCACCTCAAATGGGTGGCATGGGAGGAATGGGCGGAATGGGTGGAATGGGAATGGATGAAATGGGCGGGTTTTAGAAGCGGTTTCAATGCACCCCCTTTGCAGGGGTGCATTGAGATGAAAGATTCGGGCGCAAAGCACCCATGCTAATTCCCAAAAGTTTAGTTAAGCAAAGGCATTGTAATTTTTTTTTACCACAGAGATCACAGAGCACACAGAGAAAGAAAAATGTTCTATTTCTCTGTGTGCTCTGTGATCTCTGTGGTAAAAAAAAATTACGAACAGTTTTTAGAACGAGCTCGCACGTTACGACTATTGTTCCAAGCCTGAGAAGAAATAGCCTTCAAAATGCATTTTCGAGGCAAAAGAGTCAGGTTAGGGTAATAGGGTGCGTTATCATGCCCGATCCAAGAATTGAGTTTAGAAATATGATTAGTTTATATGCCGATTTATGAATATTATTGCTCTTCGTGTAAGAGCATAAAAGAGATTATCCACAAAGCTTCAGACCCTGATGTTACTTGCTGCCCTGATTGCAAGAAAAAAACTCTCAAAAAAACAATTCCTCGATCTTTTGGCGTACAGTTTACTGGCAGCGGGTTTTACGAAACCGACTACAAAAATAAAAACTGTACCGGATCATGCTCTTCCTGTTCTTCTTCTTGCGGATGTGGGAAGAAGAAACCCTCCTGAAAACAATTGTTTAAAAAAATAACTTGCCTTGCTATAGATGAGAAAGAAAGGTGTTTTTTCTGCAACAAAGCGGAGACTGTTATGTCAAATGTTAATGCGAACATTGGATGGAGAGAGTTTTTTTCCAATTACATGTTCCATCCTAACGCTGAGGAATTAAGCGAACAAGAAAAAGTTCTATAAAGTGGAAAAGCATTGCCTTAGGTTTAGTCACTTTGGGCATAGCACACGCCATCTGTTACTTCGCATTCAAGAAACCAGTTTCGATTCTTGAACGATACAAGACGCCAGAAACTCCCGTTGAGATTCAAAGCGGGCCCATAGACGAAATCTTTAGTCGCATAATAAATCCGAATACAGAGCAACGAAGACATTTTCTTTCAATCAGACACTTTGACTACCACTGTCATGATGCAAAAACAAATGAAGCACTTAAGCCTGAACGCACGACGATTCTAGAGATGGCGAAAAAATTAGCTAACGATATTGACACTATGCAGCCAACGCAGGAGCTAAAAGAAAAGGTTAAAAAGCTAATAGGACAGTTTGATTTTGTGTTTGGAGGAGTTAGTGGGACGGATAAGCAAGACTTGCGAACGAAGCTGGTAGATTTCGCTTCAGGGACAAAGAAATAAGATGTGTATAGCTAAAGACCGATTGGCAAAGTATAAGGCTTCTGGCATAGCTTTGCAAAGGCGCCCGTTATCGTGAAGGATTGTCCCAAAAAGAACTTGCGAAGCGTTCAGGGATCAGTCAGGTGAATATCTCGCACATGGAAAATGGACGTAGGCCTATTGGGAATAAAGTAGCGAAGAAATTAGCTAAAGTACTTCACATTGATCCCGCACTTCTGGATGTCGCTTGCTAACCTTTCCCGATAATTTCTTTATCTCTCTTAACAAAACTTTAATGAATACCGCT
>PMZB01000161.1 GCA_003170575.1 Chlamydiia bacterium
GCTCTATATACTCTGAAGTTACATAAATAAAGTGATGAAGATAACTTTCAAGATATGGAAAAATTGTTTTTCGCCCATCTTGGAAGGCAGAAGCTCGTTCAATGAGCATCGTATGCGTTTTTTGCAGAAATTCTAGCGCATACTTTGTTCTGGTTTCTTGAGAAAAGCACCTAACAACTCTGTCAAAACAGGCCTCTACTTTTTCTTCCTGAGGGTTGAAGCGACCCACTATCTCATGTGCCTGAATAAATTGAGATTGGGTTTTTTGATCGAGAGAAGGAAAATCAATATTAAAAGAAACCGGCTGACTCATTTGTATACTCCTTACGTTGAAGAATTTTTATCAGTTCCTCCACATTTTCCTCCAGCTTATAGCGCAAAGGAATAATGCCCATTTTAGAAAATTGTTCCGCTCTTTGTAGTTCAATTTCGGAAAGAGTTGCAAAAGAAGCAACGGGTTTTTTCCGAAAGAGAAAGGTCGGTAGAGCACATTTTATCTTTATGCTTAAAAGATGCTCTTCGCGATAATGGTTGGAAAAATTTGGGTAAGGTTTTTCCCATGCCTCAAGAAGTTCAGCCGCGTTCTTTTGGAACGCATGATGGCACGTTTCATTCTGATGATGTGACGGCTTGTGCACTTTTGCTTGCACTGCAGCTTATCGATAAAGACAAAATTTTCCGTTCACGCGACCCTCAGGTGCTTGGAAAATGTGAATATGTATGCGACGTTGGCGGCATTTATGATCCCTCTTGCAAGCGATTTGATCATCATCAAGTGGAGTACAATGGCCTTTTGAGTTCTGCAGGAATGATTTTGGAGTATCTTCGCTCAACAAAAATGCTTCCTGCAAAAGAGGCTGATTTTCTCAATATCTCTCTAATCAAGGGAGTTGATGCGCATGACAATGGCAGGGACCCGCAACTTCCAGGCTTTTGCTTTTTTTCCCACATTATCTCAAACTTTGCTCCTATCCAATATGACCCAGCAGCTCAGGAACAAGATGTTGCTTTTTTTGCAGCCGTGGATTTTGCAAAAGGCCATTTTGTTCGCCTGCTTGATCGATATAGATACGCTTTATCCTGCAGAGATACTGTCCAGAAGGCTATGGGAACAAGTAAAGACTACTTGGTCTTTGAAAAAGCTATTCCCTGGATTGAAGCCTTCTTTGAACTTGAGGGAGAGCATCACCCAGCAAAATTTGTGATTATGCCTTCAGGAATACACTGGAAGGCACGCGGCATTCCCCCAACAAATGATGATCGAATGCGGGTGCGACTGCCCTTCCCAGAATCTTGGGCTGGTCTTCTGGGCAAAGATCTACAAAAGGTTTCAGGCCTTCCTGGGGCAGTTTTTTGTCATAAGGGAAGGTTTATTTCAGTGTGGGAAACAAAAGCTGATGCGATCAGAGCTGTAGAACAAATATTGAGGAAATAAGATGAAAAATGTGTTTGAGGAGATTGTAAAAGGGAAAATTCCTTGCGACAAAGTTTTTGAAAATGAGCGCATTCTTGCCTTTCGCGATATTGCCCCGCAAGCTCCTGTGCATATTCTTATCATCCCTAAAAAAACAATCAAAAATATTGAGGAGATGACTGAACAGGACATCCCTCTTCTAGGAGAAATGCTTTTTGTTGCAAAACAAATTGCTGAAAAAGAGGGAGTTAGCGAGGGATTCCGGCTGATAACAAATACTGGCCCTGATTCCGGTCAATTAGTGCCCCATCTCCACTTCCACTTGATGGGCGGAAGACGTTTAGGATCTCTTGGGTAAATAAATGAATTGGAGAAATTATTTCACCACAGAGCCCACAGAGATCACAGAGAAAGAAGAATTATGTTCTCTTCTCTGTGTGCTCTGTGATCTCTGTGGTAAATTTTTTTCCTCTCAAGGTAAGAGCCTACGGGTCTTGAGCGTGTTTCTTCTTTTTTCTTCATTTCTTCTTGCAGAGTCAAGCCAAAAGGATCTTTCTCCCCAAGAAAAAATTTCTCTGGCTCTTGCGCTCCATGATGTGCATCAAGCAAGATCTTTGCTTGAAGAGTTGCAGCAAAAATCTCCTGATGACAAGAAGACTCAAGAGCTTTTGTTCGAATATTTTATAGAACTCAAGGATTTTGAGAGCATCCAAGCGCTTTACAAAAAGCTCCCTGAAGAAAGAAGAGAGGCACTTTGCCCCTCTCTTTTTGAAAAAATTGCATGGGTTGTGATCGACAAAGCGACTGATTCCGCACACCCTCGTATCCGTGCAGAAGCAGCTTTAGCAGCGGCTGGATCTCAGGATACTCAAGGCGCCCATATTCTGGAATTTCTGCTCTCTGATCCTCATCAGGGCGTGCAATCATTGGCGTTTGAGCTTGCTGCTTCCTATAAAGATGCCTGCATCCAAGAGCGAGCAGAAAAGCTTGCACATTGTTCCGTCATAGATATCAAACTCCAAGCAGCAAAACTGCTTGCAGTGCAAAAAGCTCCGTGCGCCAAAAAGATACTTCTAGAGCTTATGCAGGATGAGTCTCTTTCCGAATCCCACCTTTTTGAGGTTGTGCGGTTAGTGTCTACCCTCAAAGAATCTGACCTGGATTGGGTAAAGCAAGCAGTTGTCGACCCGTCTTCCTCAATCCGTGCACTTGCTGCAGCCACTTTGCTTCAAGATCCAATACCCGAAGGCATTCCACTGCTTGTCCCTCTCCTAAAAGACTCTTCCCTAGCAGTACGGGAAATGGCAGCCATCACTCTTGGCTTTTTCCAGGAGCTTATTCAGGAAAAAGAAGCTTTATATGCTTCTCTTGCCTCGCTTCTCAACGATCCTTCTTTTCCGCTTCAAGCAACAGGTGCATGGGCGCTTCTTCTTTCAAAAGAAGAGCCCCTTCAAAACCTAGCCTCTGAGTGGTTTCAGAAGAGCATTACCTCTTCCTCCAAAGAAGAAGCATGTATTGCAATATCCCGGCTCATACGAACAGGAAAAAGGGGGGTAGCTCTTGCCCAGAAGATCCTTCCAACCATTTCCGACATTCACCTACGGCTCAACCTTTCTCTCTATCTTTTGCTTCACAAAGCTGGAACAAAAGAAGCTGTTTCTACAATACGCTCAGCATGTGCCTCGAAAACTCTTTTCGGAGAACAAACCCTAGGGTTTTTTTCTTGGATAGGCAGAGCTTCCCCCCATGATCTTATGATCCCACGCCTGCCTGAGGCAGAAGATCTCTACTTGCGCTTGTCTATGCTCGCGTTGCTTCACTACTCCGGTGAAGAAATTTGCAAGGAGGATCTGGAGGCTATTTTGCATGAACGCACGATCGGTCTTTCCGCGGCTACCGCACAATTTCTGTTCCAAGAAATGCTCCCGCTTGACGAAGTACTTGCCCCGCTTCTTTCGCACGAAGAAGAAATGGTCAGAGTTCAAGCAGCACTTTTGCTTGCTGTCTTCTGCCGCTCGAAAAAGGCAGCTCTTACCCTTTTAGAAGAATACAAAAAAGCATCCAAGGCAGGAAAAGAGATACTTCTTCTTGGGTTCTCCCTTCTTCCTGCAAGTAAGACAAGAGCACTTCTCTTTCCCCTTCTTTTTGACCAATCACAAGCCTTGCGCACACGTGCCGCTGGAGTTTTCCTATGTTCCTGCTATCAATAGAGGCCTTCCCATTGTGCTTTTTTAAGGAAAATATTAGAACTAATAGGGAACAAGGCCGTACTGGTGCAGTTCTTGACAACTTTCGACACCTTATGTCTTTCCCAGGGATATTTAATCTCACCTGTCAATCTCACAAGTATGTGAGAGTGCTTATTTGAACAAAACAGCCGCCCTTGTCAAAAGCTATGACCTAACCCAACTTGACGACTGTTTTGTCCAAACTCCAGTTACGAGAACTGTTTGACTTTTTTTCGGCTAAGCCAGTAGGTTTGCTGCGTTGACGGATCATCCAAACTTCAAAATAGAGACATCAATTTTAGGGGCATTCTTCCTATGAAAAAAGTGTTCTTTTTTCTTGTATTACTGCCCCTTTGCTGCATCCACGCCGCAGGATGCCCAGTCCATCCTGATATTGTAGTGTTTGATTTCGGAGGCGTGGTTAACTGCACAGATTATGAGATATACACTAAAAAAGTACAAAAAGCATTAGGTCTCGGCCATTCTCAAGCCAGAAGTCTTATACGCAAAGCAAGAAAAACAAAAGATTCCGACAGGGAAGCCTTTTGGCAAATTTATCAAACAAAATCCGGCCTACTCCTCCCTTTTAACTGGGCAAAACAATTTGAACATTTAAAGAAAGAGTCTCTAACGATAAACCCAGCGATATACAAAATAATAAAAGAACTCAAAAAGCATGGCTGTAAAGTAGCGATGCTTTCCAATATATCAACAGCGCGGGCTGCTGATATTCGAAAGCTCGGTTTATATAAGCCTTTTCATCCAGCAGTTTTATCTTGCGATATCAACGCCGAAAAACCAAGTCAGAAAGCATTCAAGGCCCTTTTGGAAAGGCTAGGAAATGCGGCTCCAGAAAGGTGCTTTTTCATAGATGACAAAAAAGCAAATGTCAAAGCAGCTATCAGGCTTGGATTTCAGGCAGTTCAATATGAATCCTCGAAAAAGTTGCGCTGGAAGCTTGCACAGCGCAATATTCTTCCATATAAATAAGCCTGTAGAATTTGCTCTGAAATCAACAACAACGGCATTCATTGTGCGAGCTGGAGCTGGACTTGGCGAAAGGAACTGAGAGGCTGCTGTCGCTTGATACTGAGTGTGGAAGTATCCCACTCACACGACACTGTCAATGTTTCAGCGCTCCAGTTTTCTTGTAACTGCAAGGCGCGTAATGAAACAAGACATGAATCCACGCCTTGTGAATTCCTTAAATCACAGCGGGAATACCTCTGTCAATAAAATAACCAAAAAATTAGGATGAGGTTCGGATACATTTCTGCATCCTTTAACGTACGTAGGCAAAAGAATCGTAATTTTTTTACCACAGAGCACGCAGAGGAGGAAAAATTGTATTTTCCTTCTCTGTGTGCTCTGTGTGCTCTGTGTGCTCTGTGGTCTCTGTGGTAAAAAAAATTTACGACACCTTTACTTAACATACCTTAGGGATAATAAGATGAGAGGCACGGCTGAAAGCGGAGGATTTTTATGGCTCATCCTGAATTTGTTGAAGAGATTAGAAAAAAATTATCTACAAATCCTCGTATAGACGGGTGGTTAGTCCACGACTTTTGCGGGAAAAATAGAACCATATTGGACCTGTTTGGAGTACCCAGGGATGTATGTCCCTCAAGGCGTTTTTTTTACCTTGTGCCTCGAAAAGGGCCTATGGTGGTTTTTGTTCATAGAGTAGATGAACACATTGCCACATATTTTCCAGGATCGCTTGAGCTCTACAGCTCTTGGGAAGAGCTCACGGGAAGGCTTTTGGCGCATCTTCAGGGCAAGGGCACACTTGCTATGGAAGACTGGAGTTCCGAGCTTCTCCCTCAGGTGTGCGTCTTAGACGCAGCCACAAAAAGATGGCTTGAAGATAATGGAAAGGCTATCGAGCCTTCCTGGCCTATTATCGAGGAGTTTGTCGGCAAAATGCATGCCATGCAAAAAGAGCATCTGCATAAAGCCGCAGCCATTTTGGACAAAGCATACAAGCTTGCATGGAAGTTACTCAAAGAGCGATTGGTACAAAAAGAAGCAATCTCTGAGGTAGAGCTGCAGGCATATATTCTCAGAATTATTCGTGGAGAGGGCGGCACATGTACCGGGAAACCTATTGTTGCCGCAGGCGAACATTCATCCATACCCCATCATGAATCCACAAAAACCATGATTCAACCAAATCAGATCGTGCTTATTGACGCATGGTGCAAACAAGATGAGGAGATCTCTCCCTACGCTGACTTCACAGCTGTTGCTTTTACAGGAAAAGAGCTTCCAGTTCTGGTTTCCAATGTGTTTAACGTTGCACAGGCAGCACAAAAACAGGCAATTGCCTTTATAGAGACCTGTTACAAAAACGACTTGAGCATGACCGGTGCTGAAGTTGATGACGCGTGCAGGAGAGTTATCACTGCAAGCAGCTTCAATGGCTATTTTACGCATCGAACCGGGCACAACATTTATCTTGATGTTCATGGCCCTGGAGCAAACCTGGACAATTATGAGACAAGAGACACACGCTACCTTATCCAGGGAGGCTGTTACTCAATAGAGCCAGGCATCTATCTTCCAAATGAATTTGGCATCCGCCTTGAGTGCAATATATTTTTGGAACCTTCAAAGAAAATAACTCTTTTCAACCAAGCTCCAACAAAGCTTTCCTGCATTGAGGTGTAGATGGCAAGTATTGGCGAGAGCGGAAAGATAGGACCTGCCTTTTTTTTGCCTGGAACTACTGAAGAGCAGAATGAAGCGACAAAATTATTGAAATTCCTAGAGAAACAGCTAGCTCAGTTTGAAAAGGGAGAACCCTTTGTCACAACGTCTTCCGGTGGCAAGAGTGTGAAGATAGAAGACCGTTATGAACAAGGCTTTATCCATGCGTTTCTTCCAAACCTTGGTTTATTATTAAAAAAATCTTCGGTGAGCCCGCAGCATAAAAAAGCCTTCTATACCCTTCTAGGACAGCTGCTCCAAAGTAAAACTTTTCTCTCGCTTTATCCAAAAGGAAGAGGAACATCAACACATTTAGAAAAAAAAGCTGCTGAACAAGCCTTTATTGCACGTTCTTCACTAGAAACTCTTGAGCCCCTACTTACTCTTGCTCCTGCAATTCTGAAGACAGAAGAGCCCTCTGTCAAATTAGTAAAACAAGCCCCCGAGGTAAAAGAGAAGCGTCTTAAGGATATTTGGAAAAAATGCTTCAGCCCAATTGTTTCATTTCTAAAAACTGTATTTTCTCTTTGTGCCTTGATTTTTGTTCCTGACACAGAGCTGAGAATGGCCCATGCTCGGTTTCACCGCAAGGCTATTGATGGAGATAAGTATAAAGATGGTTTCCCTATTTTGGATGGAGGGTTTCCTGGCACAGCATTTTCTCATTTCATGGAATATGATTGGACCCCAGCTCGTGCACTATTTGAAAATGTAGTCCTTGATCCCCAAACCATAAAAAGGCTGAAACAAACAGAAAAGATCCTTGAAAACTCGAAATCACTTTTTTACGATTTTCTCGCCCCTTTTATTCCTTTATTTATCAAGAAAAAATTAGTAATAGCAAAAGTCAACAAGCTCAAGGAAAATGAGAAGTTTGTTTTTCCAGGAGGAATGTCAGACCATGCAATTTTGTACGAGGTAGAAAAAATAAAAGAAGGAGTCAAACTCCGTGTGTACAATGCTGGGCGCGGAACTGTGTATGTTGGCACAGAGTTTCTCGTTCCAGAATACACTATTTCATCTGATAAGATTGAGGAATATCTGACTAAGCTTGTGTATCTCAGCGAAGCCTCAGAAGAAGAGTTCTCACAAAAGTATACTCTTGAAAAAACCGATTCTCAGTTACTTTACAATGCAATTAACAAGATACTGAATCAAAAGCATCCAGTGATCTATGCGCATCACACGGTTCAGGATCGAGGAAATTGTTTTTGGAAATCCTTTTCAACCTGGATGAATACCCAACTTAAGGGCTGTATTGTTACTGTCTCCCAAGATATGGTAGAGGCATCAAAAACCATAGCCCCTTACGCAACAGAAGATTTACAGTTTCTGGCAAACAGTCATGAATCTATACCAATAACCGAGTTTATGCATCGCCTCGCCTATGGAAAAACCAGAATGAATTTTTCAAAGCTATTTACCAAGCATACCTCAACTCCCATCTCTGAACTAAAGAAGGGGAAAATCCATTTTTATTCGTTCGTAGGCTATCACTCTTGTCTGGAGAAAAAAAAGGCAACGAGAACCGATGCTGATAACTACATTACTTCCCTTGTGCAAGGAATCATCTCTACTTCGGCTGCAGAGCGATACCGGAAAAAGAAGCGAAGATAAGAGATACGGGCACGGGCACGAACTTCGCTTTTTTTCAAAAATTTTACTTGCACGCAATACAGATACACAATAAAATTCACTCTAATTTTTCTTGGGATTAATATGTGTTTTTCTTCCCTTATGCAGTTTTTAAAACTTAACCCAAAAACGATAACAGGGTCGCTTCTTGTTGCTGGCACCTGTATCGGGGGCGGGATGTTGGCCCTTCCTGTGGCTGCAGCTAAAACAGGGTTAATGCCTACTTTCTTTTGCATGGTTATTGTCTGGGCAATGATGACAGTGACAGCTCTGTGCCTTGTGGAGGTTGGGTTTTGGATGAAAAAGGGGGATGCCCACATCATGACCATGGCTCGATCCATCCTGGGCAACTGGGGTAAATGGCTTGTGTGTGTTCTTTTTCTGTTTATTTCCTACGCTTCCCTGACAGCCTATATTGCTGGATGCAGCCATCTTCTTTCAGAGACTCTGCTCACATTTGGAGATATGCAAATTTCTAAGAGCGCGGGCTGTTTTCTTATTACTATTCTTTTCGGCCCTTTTCTTGTGGGGCCTAGAACACTTCTCGGTAAAACAAACGATATCCTTTTTATTTTGATGCTTGCTGCTTATGCGATCATTATTGCGAAAGGAATTGGCCATGTGGAGTCAGGGCTGCTTCTGCGTCAGGACTGGAGTTCGATCCCGCTTGCTGTTCCACTTCTGATCACAGCGTTTAGCTTCCAGACAATGGTGCCAAGCCTTCATCCTTTCCTTGATCACGATCGCCGGTCTTTACGGTTCGCTGTTATCTTTGGCACAATCATTGCTTTTTGCGTGTATGCTTTGTGGCAAACCATTGTGTACGGAAGCGTCCCTCTAGAAGGGCAGTATGGGCTTCTGTATGCATTAGAGAATGATATGCCTGCCACATTTTCGTTAAGCAAGGTTGTGCATTCAGAGATCGTAGCTCGGGCAGCCGACTTTTTTGCTCTATTTGCGCTGCTGACATCCTTTTTTGGCATTGGCATGGGGCTTGTAGACTTTCTCGGAGACGGATTGCACATTAAACGAAAGGGAAGGGGAGCTTTTCTGCTTGGTTGTCTGGTCCTTGTACCCTCGTTTATTTTTGCTATGAGCATAGAAAAAATCTTCATCATGGCTCTTGATATCTCAGGAGGGTTTGGGGATACGATTTTGAATGGAGTACTACCTGTTATGTTGCTCCTTGTCGGATACAAATATTTTGCTCCCAAGCATATTAAAGCCAGGTTACATATTTATGGATATTACCTTCTTATGGCTCTTTTCGCCCTTGCATTTGCTTTTGAAGCTATGGTAAGGAGCAAATAAATTAAACTTTTAGTCAGAGGAAAAAATCATGGCCCAAATAAGCACCAATGAAATGCGCGGCGGAATGAAAGTCGAGCTCGACGGACAGCCGTATCTTATTGTCAGCAATGAGTTTGTAAAGCCTGGAAAGGGTCAGGCTTTCAACCGGATTAAGGTGAAACATCTGATCACAGGCCGCGTGATCGAGCGCGTGCTGAAAAGCGGCGATAAGCTTGATGTTGCAGATGTTACTGAAGACCCCATGCGACTTCTTTATAAAGAGGTTGATGGCGCAACCTTTATGGATGACAACACATTTGAACAGACAAGTATCTCCAATGAAATTATTGGGGACACGAAACGTTGGCTCAAAGAAGATCTTCTCTATACCGTTACCTTTTATAAAGGAATCCCTATATCAGTTGTGCCTCCAACCTTTTTGGAACTTACGATCGCTGACACATCGCCCGGCGCTCGCGGAGATACGGTTTCTGGCAAGGTCTTAAAACCTGCTACCCTTGAAACTGGTGCGGAACTAAAAGTTCCAATCTTCGTAGATAAAGGGGAGAAAATTAAAGTTGATACACGCACAGGAGAGTATGTCAGCCGAGTTTAAAAATAGGCTCCAAAAACGTGCTAGAGCCTTGTCTTTGGCACGCTCCTTTTTTGTAGAAAGAGGGTTGATTGAAGTAGACCCTCTTTTCTTAAGCCCCACAGCCTCAATTGACGTAGCAATAGATCTTTTTTCCACCCAATCACTTCACCATGAAAAGCGCTATCTTTTTTCCAGCCCAGAATATGCCATGAAGCGGATGCTCAGCCAGGGCTCTGGCGATATCTTTTTCCTAGGGCACGTCTGGCGGGATGAACCGCACAGCCAAAAACACTCTCCAGAATTTCTGCTTGCAGAATGGTATAGAGAGGGCTTTTCCTTTCAGCAAATGATGGAAGAAACCATCGAATTTGCTGAAGCTTTCTTGGGTCCCCACCCCCACCTCTTTCTTTCCTACCAACAAGCCTTTTTGAAATTTGCCCAACTCGACCCTTTCGCTTCTTCAAAAGAAGAGCTTATAGACTACTGCAAAACAATTCCTTCCTTTGCCTCCTATCCTGTGAAAGAGAGTTCCAAAAACGATATTTTAAATATCATCTTAGGCACATGTGTAGAGCCTAATTTTCCAAAGGATAGAATACTTGCCCTGTACCACTATCCTGCATCACAAGCAGCTCTTGCTCGCCACACAAAAGTCAATGGCAACCTTGTTGCAGAACGATTTGAACTCTATTATGCCGGCCTAGAGCTTGCCAATGGCTACCACGAGCTTGCCGAAAGCTCAGAACAAAGAAACCGCTTTCTTGCTGACAATCAAGAGCGCGTTTCCCTTGGCAAAGAAGCCTACCCCATTGATGAGAAGTTTCTCCTCTCTCTCTCCTCCCTCCCCGACTGCTGCGGCGTAGCTGTGGGCGTAGATAGATTGCTTATGATTCAAGAGCAGGCAGCCACAATTGACCAAATCATCCCCATCC
>PMZB01000131.1 GCA_003170575.1 Chlamydiia bacterium
GTAATATTTTTTTTGCCATATTCAAGGTTCTCGATCGAATGCAAAAAGGTCGGGAGCATGTGCTCTTTATTTCTTGCCAGGATCGCAAGAAGAACATGTTTGCCCTCTCCTTCACCAAAAAGAGGCAGAAAAGAGATAAAGAGCAGAAAAAACGAAAGTAGCTTTTTCATAGGAAATCCTTTTCTAAACAGGAGGACATACTAGACCAGCGAAGTTGTACAGTCAAGTGTTAGATACCCCAATGAAAAGATTTGCCTTTTCAAAACAGGAAGTGTAGGATTATGATGCGGTATAAAAGGAGTATTATATGAAAATGATAAAATATTGGTTTATTGCATGCGTCTGTTCTTTTGCAGCCCTTTTTATGCATCCTTCTCATCTATCTGCACAAGATCATACTTTAAGTTGGGCAGATAATGGAAAGGCAATTCTTGTTAGACTCAAGGATACGATCACGATTAATCTCAGAGGTAATGCAACTACGGGGTATATATGGGATGTTGTGAACCCCATACCTTCCAAGGTACAATTGGTTGAACGTGCTTATGCGCCGTATCGTACGCTCGTTGCAGGAGGTGGAGGAGTGTATACCTTCAAATTCCTTGTTGTCTCTACAGGTTCGTGTGAATTGATTTTTACCCATGGACGTCCTTGGGAGAAAAAAATTCCTCCAATGGAAACCTTCAGGGTTGTGATTGAGGACGACGGAATTATGCATCATTGCTGAGTTTTGTATTATAAAAGGAGTATTACATGAAAATGATAAAAAATGGTCTTTTTGCTTGTGTCTGTTCTCTTGTAGTCTTTTTGCTCCCTGCTGGCATATCGGCCAATGAGGTTTCATTGACTAATGAAGACAACGGTAAAACTGTATCTCTTCATACCGGGGACACACTTGTTATTAACCTTAGAGGCAATATAACAACTGGGTATTCATGGAATGTTGTAGAGCCGCAGCCTTCTATGCTCACCGTATTAGGTAAACTCTATCGTCAGTACGTACCTGATCCACATCGACCAGGAGTTTGTGGGTCACCAGGAACTTTTATCTTTAGATTTCAAGCGGCATCTGTTGGCTCCTCTGAGTTGGCTTTTGCATACGCACGGTGTTGGGAGAAAAATATTCCTCCTACACAAACATTCAAGATTTCTCTTGTGATTGAGTAGAAGATATCTCCAAGCACTTTTGTATCTGTTCATAGGATACAAGAGGTGCTTGGGGTTTGATGCCCTCGCAATAGCGGGCAGCAAGCTCCCAACTTTCCTTGGATCGCAGCTGCTCTTTCCACCAGGGAAATGTTTTGCACTGGACTGGGCGCACAGGATAGATCAGACACTTTTTATCCTGGAGAAACACGCAGTCAAAGTTTTGCATCTTTCTTTCAATCAGCGCATATCGATTCTCTTTTTGACGAATATAACGGCGTACAAAGAGATCTACGCTCATTTTGAGAAAGCCAGCTATTGCCGCGATTTCCTTTGACGTAACCCAAACGTACCCGGGTCCGCCGCTGCAACATTTGCCACACCCAGTACACTGAAATCGAAGCCCGTCTTTGTACCAGGGCGGGGAGTCTTCTGGAATAAGCGTATCATTCATGTTTTGAACCCATGATAAAGCCTGTAGTCCAGGCATTTTGCAGGTTAAAGCCGCCGGTTATTCCATCAATGTCTAAGATTTCTCCGGCAAAGTAAAGGTGTTTGCAGATCTTGCTTTCCAGCGTGCGAAAATCTATTTCCCTGAGGGAGATGCCGCCGCAGGTGACGAATTCCTCTTTGTGTTGCGCCTTGCCTGAGATGATATAGCGGTCATTATGAAGATGGAGTGCGATAGCTTTAAGATCTTTATTTGATACATCTTTGTATTTTTTGAGGCCAAGTGGTCCTGAAAGGAGTTTCCAGAGGCTTTTGGGAAAGGGAAAGGGATTTTCGCTATAAAGATGAGATAAAGGACTTTCTTGTTTCTTTGTCAGAAGTGTATCGAAAAGTTCTTGTTGGGAGAAGGAGGGAAGCCAATTAACAGATAGAGTTTCATGATATCCCTTTGCAAAAAGGTGGCGTGCGGCGAATGCAGAGAGCTTAAGAGTGGCAGGGCCGCTAAAACCAGTGTGGGTGATAAGCTGAGGTCCGAAAGCTCTGAAGGGAGTGCCTGGAATGGAGAGTTCCACACTGTCGATTGCGACACCGCTGACAGAATGAAGGGGGAAATTCTCTATAACAAAGGAAAAGAGAGAGGGGACAGGTTCGATAATTGTATGCCCAAGGTCTTTTGCAAGAGAAAACCCTTGTCTGCTGCCTCCTGTGGCAAGAAGAACTGCTTTGGAATACAGGGTGGAATTTGGCGTTTTGACTTTGAATGCCGAATCGTCTCTAGTAATGGCCTCAACCGGTGTTTCATAATATACAGGGATTTTCAGCCGGTCAAGCTCTGTCATAAGAGCGTCCACGATGGTTTCTGAGCGGTTTGTTTTGGGAAAAACCCTTCCGTCAGATTCTATCTTTACCTCAACTCCATGGTTTTCAAGCCACTCAATCATGTGGCGGGGGTGAAACACATGAAAAGGGCCTAAGAGTTCTTTACCGCCTCGTGGATAGTTTTGAACAAGCTTTTTGGGGTCAAAGCAAGCATTTGTAACATTACATCGCCCGCCGCCAGAAGCACGAACCTTTGCAAGCAGGGTTGAAGAGAGCTCCAGAATAAGAATTGTAGTGTCTGGATGGAACGTTTTTGCTGTGATTGCGGCAAATACGCCAGCAGGGCCTCCGCCAACAACAATAAGGTCGAAAATCTCTACAGTTGAATCCATGTTTCTCGAGTCTTGAAGCGTTTGCGCTTGTGCCTGATTTTTTCTTTTTCCACGAGCTCTTCTAGGGATTCTTTGCCGGTTTTTTTTAAGATCTCCTTTTTCATCTCTTCGGCTCGCTTGTTCAGCTCTTGGACACGCAGGACTTGTTTTTCAGAGAGCCGGTCCGCTTTGCGCAAAGCGCCAATCTCATCTTTAGTTGTCCCAAGCTTTTCATAACGATCATCCATGTGAAGGCGCTTAAACCAAAGAAGATGTTTGCGAAGAATAAGAAGAGCGGAAACTGGTTCGGTAAAGCTCTCAGCTGATGGAACTTCTTTTTGTTGAACTGGAGGGCGTTTTGGTGTTCGGGGACTTTGTTTTCTTGCCTTTTTTAAGGTATCTTCAGTAGGNNGCCGCTATTTCACTCATCAGCCGCTCTACCCTATCTTCTGGGCGAGGTTGAGCCACATCTTCCTTAGTTCCATAGTAGTCCATGGCGCGTGAGGATTTTACTGTTTTCCCTTCGACAAGGTTTTTCACGGTTTGTTGTTGAACAGCTTTCTCTACTTCTCTCTCTGCTTTTTCGTAATTAATGTCTCCCATACCGCACCTTCATATATACGAACCATGCTTAAAAGCTAATTTGAATGACCATAACATACATGCTCGTCCTAAGAACGAATTGCAATTTTTTTTACCCACAGAGATCACAGAGCGCACAGAGAAAAATGCATTTTTTCTCTGTGATCTCTGTGGAAAAAATTTTTCACAATCCTTTTGGCTACGTACGCTTGCGTCAATTTAGCAGTCTTTAGGTTTTCGGAAAATCCTTGGCCTTAAAAGCTATTGTTTCATCCTTCTTCATGTATAAAGAAAGGGTTTGTTGTCCATGAATTTCTCGAGCAAGAAGCGCGTTAGCGAGCATATTGACACAGGTTTGCTGGATCAGCCTTTTTAAGGGGCGCGCACCAAACAAGGGATCATATCCTTCTTTTGCAAGGAATGTAACCACATCATCATTCCAAGCAAGAACGATCTCTTTTTCGGTCAACCTTTGCGCAAGCCGGTTCAGCTGAATAGTCACGATCTTATGCATATCTTCCTGACGCAATGGAAGAAATGGGAGAATATCATCTAACCGATTCAAAAATTCGGGTCGGAAATGTGCCTTTATGGTCGGTTCAAGAAGGGAAAGAATCGCCTCTTTTGTGAGCGTGTGTTTTGCCCCTTCTTGAAGAAGCAGATCTGATCCAAGGTTTGATGTCATAATAAAAAGAGAGTTTTTGCAGTTGACAACCCGCCCTTTACTATCCGTAAGACGGCCCTCGTCAAAGATCTGAAGCAAAATGTTAAACACCTCGTGATTGGCCTTTTCAATCTCGTCAAGAAGCACAATAGAATAGGGTTTGTGCCGCAGCGCTTCTGTTAGCTGCCCACCTTCTTCATACCCGACATATCCTGGAGGGGAACCTATCAGCTTTGCTACCGTATGCTTCTCCATATATTCCGACATGTCAAGGCGGATAATAGCCTCTTCTTGATTGAAGAGCTGTTCTGCGAGCGCTTTGGCAAGCTCTGTTTTTCCCACCCCTGTGGGCCCTAAAAAGAGAAATACGCCAATAGGTCTGCAAGGATCCGCAAGACCTGCACGGGAGCGCCGGATGGCTTCTGAGATAGCATGGATCGCAAATTCTTGCCCGACCACACGTTTTTCGAGCTCTTTTTCTAGGTGCAAAAGCTTATCCGCTTCTGAGGAGAGCATCTTCTGCACAGGAATGCCTGTCCACTTAGACACAACTTGTGCAATTAAGGTTTCATCAACTTCTTCTTGCAGAAGCCTGTGAGGTCTGTCACGCAGTTGTTTTTCCAGGGTTTCTTGCGCAGTTTTAAGAGCAGGAAGCTCACTGTAGCGTATTTGAGCGACCTTATCATACTCAGCTTTGCGCTCTAGCGCCTCTTCTTTAAACCGTAAGGATTCAATAGCATCTTTCTTTTCTTTGATCGCTTCAATGAGCCGCTTTTCCTCCGCCCACTGTTGATTAAGAGTTGCTATTTCCTCTTTTATAGATGCAATGCGTGCTTCCAGCTTTTGCAGATCTGGAGAAGTTTCTTCTAGATGCTCCCTGCGAAGCCCTTCCTTCTGCACGATCAGCGACGCAAGCTCCCTCTCTTTTTTGTCGATGGGCAGCGGCCGCGAGCCGATCTGCATACGGATAAGGCTTGCTGCTTCATCGATCAAGTCAATTGCTTTATCTGGCAAAAATCGGTCGCTGATATATCGCGCTGAAAGAATGACTGCCGCGTGAATAGCTCCCTCGGTGATCCGAACACTGTGGTAAATTTCATACCGTTCTTTGAGCCCGCGCAAGATGGCGATTGCTTCTTCAACGGTAGGCTCCTTGATCAGGATTGGCTGAAACCGCCTTTCTAATGCAGCATCTTTTTCTATGTATTTTTTGTATTCGTTGAGCGTTGTGGCTCCAATACAGTGCAGGGTGCCTTTGGCAAGAGCTGGTTTCAGGAGGTTTGCTGCATCAATCGCCCCTTCAGCTGCTCCTGCACCCACAAGAGTGTGCACTTCATCAATGAAAAGGATGATCTTGCCCTCATTGTG
>PMZB01000234.1 GCA_003170575.1 Chlamydiia bacterium
CAGCCGGAACTAGCTTGTATGGACTGGCTTCAACATAGCCCTGAAAAGCCATCTGATGTTGATTTCAGGGGAAAAACAGATTCTTTCACTATTACCTCCATGATTGCTAACTTAGCAAGAGAGCTTCCTAGGAGATTAATGAAGACCGGCATGAGCCCACGGCTTGTAGACGCTCTAATAGAGCCTTATATTCGCGAGAACAAGAGCCCTCAAGATACCCCAGCAATACTGAAAATGTTAGAAATGGGGGTTACCGGCGATAGAGCTGGTCTTCTTTCTTCATAGGCTCATAACAAGGGAAGATATAGACTTCAGAGAAGAGACTCTCTCTTAGTCAACAACCATGCCAATGCCTGTTTTTTGAGTTCCTCCTCTGTATAGTCCCCATGTCTGAGGAGGAATTTGATATACTCCTTGATGACATATTTTGCTGTTAGTTTTGTTTGTTCGAGCAGAAGCTCTAACTCTGCCTTAAACTCAGCTTTTCTGTTCAGCCAATATTCTTCATGGGCTAATTCTTCCGCTCCTTTTTTACTAGAATGTGCACGTCGTTTTAACCCGTTGAGTATATCCTCGGCCACCTTATCTATGTCAACCTTTTGAGGTCTGGTTGTTTTTGTAATGGATGCTGCTGTGTGTACCTCTTGCTCTTTTTTTCTTTCGATTTTCTTTTGTTCTTGGTGTTTCTCGATCCATGTTTTCATGAACGTTAATAATTCCAACCGCACTTCTTTTTTCAGTTTTTCGATTTCTTTCATATCGGCTTCAGTGTGAAGTTCAATTTGACCCCTTCCAATCTTATCCAATAACCAGGATTTTTCTTCCTGCGATAAAGGACTTTGCTGAATTGCTTCAATAAGTTTTGGCATATCTGTTATTGGCCCAAATGCAAACAGGATATCCTTAGATGTTCTCCCTAATTTACCAGCTTCTCCAAAGTCAAACTTTTCAATCTTTGGTTTAAGTTTAGGGTCAGACCCTAACCCCAACTCTTCTGATAGAGATTCTCCTACTTCTACTAAGGCGAGACGTCTGTTTGGAGAAGTGTTTTTGTCATTTATCTCTGGTTCAATNNTTCCACAGGAATCCTAACGGTTCAACCTCCTTTTCCCCCTCAGGCGTCCTTGTTTCTTCAACCGTTCCGCTTGGCGTGGAAACAGCTGCTCTTTTCAGCGTCTCGATTTCTTTTATGTCAGCCTTAGTAGGAATTTCAATTTGACCTTTTTCAATTCCAGGTGCCCTTGCTTTTGCGACCATCCGGGTTGCTTTGAGAACACCTTCTTTGTGCGCAGCTTTAGTGGTGTCAGGATCCATGTGGCAAACTTTGCCTTGTGCTCGGCATGATTTAATATTCTCTTTGTCTTGATCTGAGATATTTGGTGCGTTCAAGGCGGCATCTAGAATTGAGTTCACTTCCTGATCTTCAGCGCTCTTTTCAGTAGAAGATGGCACATCGCCAACGATAGTCAAGGTTGGGGTGATAAAGATCGTGTGGTTATTCACCTCAACGGCTTGGCCGAGAGGAGCAGTGACCCTTTCTCCACCAAAAGTTTCATTCGTTGCTGATGTAGTGAAGAGAGATGATACAATCGCCGCTGTGGTTTCCTTAATTTCTTCTGGGGATGCCTTTGCCAAGTTATTGGATGTCGAGGTGATAAGCTGTTGTCCTTCAACGGAAACTTTCTCAAGTTGATCAGAAATCCTTTCTGGGGGAGTAGATGCAGGAGCTGAAGGTCCAGGAATGGACTCCAAGTCCTCCTCTCCTAGGTTTGCATCAACGCCTTCTCCCTCTTCCTCAGATTTAGCAACTTCCCTTCCAACGTCAGAGACATTGATTGAAGGTCCAGGAACAGATCCCAAGTCCTCCTCTCCTACGTTTGCATCGTCGCCTTCAGCTCCTTCCTCAGATTTTTGAGCGACTTCTTGCCTTTTCTTCTCCTCTGCAGCCTTCTGCTCTGTCACCCGTGACTCAGCCCTGGTCATCTCTTGTCTGACCATGCCGAGGACAGCGCTGGCTTCGGGGCGGGCAGTGTGGGTAGTATCGAGCAAGAGCTCGATTGCATGGTCGATGGGGTCTTCGGGGTGGAGTTGGGTTCGCACAAACTCGGCTGGGTTTAGCAGGGTGTCGTCTAAGGTGCCGTGGAGCAGCTCATAGATGATCAGGCCGGCTGCGTAGAGATCGGCTCTGTGATCCGCGGGAGCGCCGATTTTAAAGGAGGGATCGAAGTAGAGGGGAGTTGACTCTGCGAACGGATTGCCTTCCTTTGTGATTCCGGCAAGATCGCCAAGATAAATATTCTGGCCATCTTGAAAAATGTTCCCGGGCTTGAAATCGCCAATAACAAGATCGCTTCCATGCACGGCTGAGAGCATCTCAAGGATCTGGGCAACCTTATCCAACCGCTCAAGACGCTCGGCGTCATTTGTAGGAGGGTTTTGTGTCAATTTTCTCAGATCGCCTTTATACATTTTCGCCATGGAACCGACGACGGCATCGTCTTTTTGTCTAACCCCAAGATAGTCCATGAGGTGGGGCACATTTTTTTCTTTCAGCACCTGCCACACTTCGTACCCCTGGGCAACGTCCGCTCGGCGAATGAATTTTGCTTCAGCAGCCTGGTGTCCAACAGGACGAATATTATCTAAGAGGTCAAGAAGTTTGGGTGCATTGGGCTGCTTTTGCAAAAGGGCCTTGAGCTCATTATACACAGCTTGCTCTTGCTTCTGCAGTTTGGGTAGCTCTTTCCTCTCTTTCGCAGACATGGCCTCCACAGCGTCAGGAGACTCAGGAATCTTCTTGGATAACTTGACGAGCTTCTCTGTGAGTTCAGTGATCTTATTAGAATCCGGGCTCTCGGGAACCATCCTCAACAAATCATTAGCCGTTGTGCGAAGATTAGCGTCCGCTTCTAAAGGTTTGTAATAAACACCGGCCCAGGCGTCATTTTCTGCTGCAAGGTCTTTTGGGATATTTATCCCTACCATTTTTAGGACCGTCGCAACACCACCTTGGGCGAGCTTTCCTCCGATACAGCGAAGCTCAAAAGATCCGTCTTTCTTCTGCTCCAGTTCAAGCTTGTACTTCGCGCCATCCTGATAGAAGGACAGCTTGGCTGTGTGGTTGCCATTCCCATTTTTACGCAAAGCCTTGGCAAGGAGAGGAAACGCAAAGGCAGTTGCGGCTTTTATTCGTTCAGCCACTTCAGCAGGAAATTGCTTGTCAATGACTACAACAGCTTTGTTACCTAGCCGTTGTTGCGTCAGGGTTTTTATGCATGCTTCTAGTTGTCTTGGTGTAAGGTTTTTCTCCACATTCGAGGGGAACTTGATCGCAAACTCTGCTTTTTCCGGTTCTACTTGTTTGCCCCCAGCCATAAACACCATATTGGTTTTTGTGCTGGCATTGTCCACGGTCTTTTTCAGAACAATTTTATAGGAAATCTCCCTCGTAGCGCCTGTTTCAGGATCTTTCCAGGAAATCTTCCCGGATTCGCTTTTGAGAGGCGCAAAACCCTTAGGTTCGTTTA
>PMZB01000039.1 GCA_003170575.1 Chlamydiia bacterium
TATATATATATATATATAGAGAGATTTAGAGATTTACACATGAAAGTGTCGAACACGCGAACGTGTCGAACACCTTTTTTCCAAATACCTAAAATTAGAAAGATTCTTCAAAAATACCCTAAAGATATGTTCGACAGTTCGACACTTTTCCGTAAAGCACTTAGCCTCTTGTACTTAAGGTGTCGAACATGCCTGTTCGACAGATGTTCGACAGTTCGACACTTTGTTCGTGAGGTTGTATGATTTTTGGGACGGCACGTAAATGGCGGGAAGAGTTAAAAAGCAAGGTGGGGTTAATGGAAAAACCAAAAGAGATTGTATTAGATACATCTACTCCCGCCTGTTTAATTCCACTTACTTCTTCAATTGATAATAATCATGAAACAGTGACTCTCCAGAAACTGGGTGTTACCTGTGTTTATGTAACCGAGAAAGAGAAGGTTTCCGCTGCTCTTGATGCTCTTTTACAGAGAAAAACATTTATAGGCTTAGACGTTGAGACTTACAAACTTCCGCAATTTTCCACTGATAAACAGGCTGGCCTTGACCCACGTAAATCAGGTATTCGTCTGGTGCAATTCTACGATGGCGGCGAGATGGTTTATGTGTTCGACGTGCTGAAGCTTGGGGGTATATCTGCTCTAGGTGAAGAAATATGGCGAAAGCCGATGGTTGCACATAACGCTAAGTTTGAGATGAAGCACCTGATGTTTGCTGGTGTTATTCCTCAAAAACTAGGTTGTACCTTACTGGCCGACCGTGTTCTTACTGGACAGCGCGCTAAGCTGAAAAAATCGCTCGGGTTAAGTTGCTACGCAACTTTGAAAGATTTGTCGAAAGAGTTCCTCGGGTTGGTTGTTTCAAAAGAGCAGCAGGTTTCCAATTGGGCGGAAGAAAACATAAGCGCAGAACAGTTGGAGTATGCTGCACTTGATGCTGTTCTTGTGTCTAAGCTGTTTTCGATTCAACTAGAGGCTTTGCACAAGAATACGCTGATGCACTCCTACCAATTGTTAAGGAATGCGCAACGGCCGATTGTGCAAATGGAGCTGTGTGGAATTGGCTTCGATGTACTAAAACATAAGACATTAATTGAAGAGTGGAAGTTAGAGAAGGAGAGTTTAAAAAGAGACATTCTTGAGACAGTCGGAAAGGAGCTCAATCTTAATAGCCGCAAGCAATTGGACAAATGGCTGAAGGAGGTTTTGAAACAGGAAGATCTTGAGCCATGGGCAAAGACTCCCGGAGGGCAACTTAGTACGAGCGCTGAAACTTTCAAGCTTCACGAGCATCAACATGATGTGTTCCCTAAGTTGGTGCAATATAGTCATGTGGGAAAACTGATAAGCTCGTTTGGGGAGTCTCTTTACAAGTATATTGATATGTCAAACAACCGTCTTTATGGCTCTTTTTCCCTAGGGGAGACGGTGACTGGCCGCATGTCAAGCCGATCTCCTAATCTACAGCAAATGCCTCGCACAGGTTTTCGCAATCTTTTCCTTGCTCAAGATGGATACAAATTGGTTGGGCTCGACTTTAGCCAGCAGGAGCTTCGGGTTGCGGCTTTGGTTACTCAAGATAAGGAGCTTTTGCGTATTTATGAAGAAGGTGGTGATGTTCATAAAAACACCGCGGCCGCACTGCTTAAGATACCGATAGACCAAGTGGGCAAAGACCATCGCCAACTTGCTAAAGCAGTAAACTTTGGTCTGCTCTACGGACAAGGGGCGAATGGTTTGGCTGTGTATGCAAAGAAAACCTATAGCGTAGACATGACGGTAGAAGAAGCAGGAAAGCATAAGAATGCATTTTTCAAGATGTATAAGGGTCTGAGGCGTTGGCAAAATGAAACAGGAAACTTAGCAAAGATACTAGAGAAGGTTCGTACGCAATGTGGACGTATTCGGGATTTTAGCCGTGAGATAAAGGGATATATTTACGGCTCTGCTCTCAATACACCAATTCAAGGAGCGGCAGCTGAGATAACTTTGCATGCCTTAATAAGACTCGTCCCTCTACTGTGTGAGGAGTGTCGCCTAGTCAATGTAATACATGATGAGATTTTGTTTGAAGTTGTTGAGGATAGAGTAGAGGAAATTTCTGAGAAGGCAGCGGTAGCGATGGAACAAGCTTTTATTGATGTGTTTCCCGGAAGTGGACCTTTTCTAAAAGGACTTGTCGAGGCAAAAGTCGGGAACACTTGGGAGGAGGCACATTAGCATGAGAATTTTAGAATTAAAATTGTTAACTTTATTAGGAGGTAATTTGTGAAAGTTTCTAATTATCAAAAAATCGGAAAAGGTAGTTTGCTTGGTTCATTTGATGTGGAACTAAGTCTAGCGCAGGGTAGTCTTGATGTTAAAATCGTCGATGTACACCTGTTTGCTAATGAAAAAGGAAAGTGGGTTAGTTTCCCGTCTAAGTCGGTTAAGGGTAGTGATGGAAAGGCTGTATACACACCGTACATTTCTTTTCCGAAAGACATGGAGAAACAAATTAAAGCAGAGATGCTGAAGCAAGTTTTGCCTCTGCTAGAATCGACGACAGCTTCACAAGAAAAGGCTGAGCTACCTTTCTAGTCCCTGCTTAGAGATCGTGGTCTAGAGGTCAAACAAAGTGCCCTGTTTGGTGATCTAGTAAAATTAAATTATAAGGAGATTTATGAAAGAACATATAAATACATCTTCTGGCTTGAGTTATAAAGAAAACTTTTTAAGCATAGTTGATGAAAAATGGAAACAGTTGCAAGAGAGAAAGCTTAAAGAAAAACTGTATCTGGAAACATGTAACAAGAGAGGCGGAACCTCGCGGAAGAAGAAACCTTTGACTTGCAATTTTAAAGGAAATAGTTGACAGATTAGTTTTCTAGAAAAGTGAGAGTGTTTATACTAAATTTTATAAGGAGTTTTTATGAGTATGACAGTAACCTTAAAAAAGAATTATAGTGTTGAGAATTCGTTGTACAAGGAAGACTGTGGAGTTTACGAAAAAGGCACAGTAGGCCAGGTGCTTGATCTTTGTGCTATAAAAGATCTTCCTGGGATCACACCAGAGAAACACGAGGAATTAGTTGCGAGAGAAATTGAAGCAAAAGAGAGGTGTCATTTTCTTGTGATGTTGGGCTGGAAGGTTGTTAGCTTGCCTGTATCCGTTTTGAAATTTCCAAACGAAAAGGAGGAATAATGCCAGCACCGAAAAAACATAAGCCGGATAGTACTAAAGCAGAGGGTGGAGCACCAATAATCTACTCAGACGCTTTCATAGAGAAAGAGGCTACTGCATTCTTAGAATGGCTCAAGGATCCGAAAAATCTGTACTTCAAAAGATTTGCTCTAGAAAGGGATTATCACCCACAGAGATTAAGTGAGTTTGCACAGAAAAGTAAGAGGTTTTCGGAAGCTGTAGAAAAAGCTAGGGGACTGCAAGAGGTTCGCCTGGTTGAGAGAGGTCTGTCAGGGGAGAATAACTCTAGCATGACCAAGTTTGTGCTCCAGAACTGTCATATGTGGGCGGAAAGGTCGCAACAAACCGTCTCTGGCGATGCTGTGAACCCACTCTCGTTTATAATGACTGAAGTTGATGGAAAGAGCAAGGACTTGGTTGACGCAGATGAAGAGTGATATTGAGATAGCTAGAGATCGCCTCTCAGATCGCTTATGGAGGCTAAATCACCTATATTGGATAATCACAAAGACAGGGGAAAAACAACGATTCGAGCTCAACAATACCCAGCAGGACCTTTTTGATAACATGCACTTTATGAATGTGATCTTGAAAGCCAGACAATTAGGAATCACGACTTACATTGTAATTTTGTTTTTGGATATTTGCATCTTTAACTCAAATTGTAGTTGTGGAATTGTGGCGGATACTCGCGAAAATGCAGAAAATATTTTTAAGAAGGTCAAGTTTGCATTTGACAATTTGCCAGAAGAATTGAAAAAAGAACGCCCTATCAGCACGGACACAGTACGTGAGCTTGTCTTTTCGAATGGCAGTTCATTTAGAGTTGGTACGTCGCTCCGGAGTTCAACATGCACCCACCTCCACATTTCGGAATTTGGGAAAATTGCTGCACAATCGCCTGAGAGGGCAAAAGAAATTATCTCGGGAAGTTTGAACACTGTGCAAGTTGGCCAATATATTTTTGTAGAATCAACAGCACAGGGCACGAGTGGTAAATTCTACGATCTCTGCAAAACAGCTCAGGAGATGAAGGAAAAAAAGGTAAAGCTCAGCCAGCTAGATTGGAAATTTCATTTTTACCCTTGGTTTAGAGACAGTTCCTATCAGCTCTCTTCGTGGATTCCCATTCAACCTGAAATGCAGGAGTACTTCACAAAGCTGAAGGTAATGGGCATTGAGCTCAGCGATTCCCAGAAGATGTGGTATATCGCCAAGTGTGGTACGCAAAGAGAGGAAATGAAACGGGAATTTCCGTCCTACCCACAAGAAGCTTTCTTGGCCAGTTCAGATGGACTCTTTTTTGGCCCTCAGATAGTTTTAGCGAGGTCTGAAGATCGCATAGGCAGCGTTCCACATGACGCTTCATGTCCTTGCTTTACCGCCTGGGACCTGGGGTATGGAGATGCTAGCTCTATATGGGTGTACCAATTGGTTGCCAAGGAGATTCATTTGATTGAGTATATAGAATCGTCAGGTCAGCCCCTAACATATTATTTGGAGCTACTTTCGAAGCGGCCGTACAAATATGAAAAGCACTTCGTGCCTCATGATGCCGCTGCGCACGAATTGAGTACGGGTCTTTCGCGTGTAGAAGTCGCTCGCAATCTAGGCTTTAATTTTACCGTTGCTCCTCGGCTTCCCGTGATTGATGGGATTGACATTTGTAGAACGATTTTCAACCGCTGTTGGTTCGACGAGTCTAAGTGTGATCGCGGAATTTCCTGCCTCGAGAATTTTAAAAAGGACTGGAATGATCGTTTGGGAACATGGGAGCAAAAACCCCTTCACAACTGGGCCTCTCATGGTGCAGACGCTTTTCGTGTCTTAGCCACAACATTGAAGGAAGCTGATAATCGCTCCATGACTGCCGAAGATCTGGATCGCAGCTACAATGAAGCCAAAGGGTTTACAGCAGGGGGAAATTTCTTTAACACTCCGCCGTATGCTCCTGGTTTTTAGTGGTTATCTCTAGGAAGTGTCCCAAATTCCGCATCGTGAATAAGTTCCAAAAGCCTTAGCGCAGTTGGCGATGGCCTTCGCCGATTAGCCTCCCAGGCTTGCAGTGTCTTTACAGAAATCCCCAAAATCATCGCAAAGACCCCTTGCGATCTATTCCCTCTAATCTCCTTAATGTTCTTGTAGCTATATTTAGGGGGACCTTCTGGAAGTCTATCATTATTCCGCAGGGTTTGTTTGACACAAGGCACACCATGCATTTGTTTTGCATCTTCGTACCTATTCCGCGCTTCTTTATACCTGTCTCGAACTATTTCAAAAAATAAATCCACTTCATTCTCCTGTGTTAGCATATCCGCTGGAAAACCTGTTACAAGGCTTATTGTACTACAATGTGGTATATAATCACAGCTTAATGCAGACATTTTCTTTAATCTAAAAAAGCCTCCTTAATATAGCTAGGAGTCATTCCAAACAGGCTTGGTCTAAATAGTTCTAATGTAAAGTAAATAATTAGGTAAAATGGAGGGAGTAACAGAAAGCTTCCTGGGATTGTTTCTCGGAGGGTTTTTCATAACACTTAATTTGAGGAAATAAGTATGCCTTTAGGACAAATCATCACAATGCAGCAGCAACCATCTGCTTGGGCAGGATTTGGTGCTGGAATTGGAAAAGGTATAGCTGGTGCTAGCGAAATGCTTGTGAATCAGAAGCTTAATGAAATGTTGGAAACGAAAAAAGAGGCAAAGCAGAAGGCTGCATTAGCAGATGCTGCTCAGGCATATGCTAAGATGGACCAAATACCGGAACTGGCACCGCTTTATTTTGCGGTCGGCGAAGTTGGTGGATCATCGGCCATGGAGAAATTTCGGGCGACTCCACTTGAACAGAAGATGAAGTTCCTAGAGCATGTGCACAATGAAGCTTACCCAGATCAAAAATCAGGTGAGCAATCCACTCGTGCACAAACTCCTAGTGCGCAAGCCACTAGTTCTCGAACCTCCAGTGACCCTAATCAATACCGCTTAGGAATAACTAGACCTGAATTTGCTGAAGCAGAAGATGAGACGGATCAATCCCCTGGGCAAGCAAACATTCCTGACATAAGAGGGTTACCAAAACAAGACGTGAAAGGATTTTCACAATACGGCAGAGGAAATGTCGATCTAACAAATAGACCTCGAGTAAAAAATCCCGACGGAACTGTAAGTACAGTTTTATCGAAGTCTTTCGGTATAGGGGGAAAAGAAGTACTTTTGCCTACCATTAGTGAAGACGGGCGTGTCATGAGTGATCAAGAAACATTAGATCAATACAGAAGAACGGGTAGGAATCTCGGCGTTTTCAATACACCTGAAGAAGCTACAGCTTATGCCCAACAATTGCACGAAGACCAAGCAAGAATGTATTCAGACAATGTAAATATGCCAAGCGATGAAGCGAATTACGACACTGTGTTTAATGGCTTTGATAAGAAGGGGAATAAGCAATACGTAAGAATTCCTAAGACTCCTGAACTGGCTAAGAATGTAGCTGAATTGAATGCATACAATCGGATGAGGGCTGCCACGCCAGCGGAAGCAAAACAAAATGCAGCGACTTGGAGAGCGCAAAGGACGTTGGAGTCAAGACAAGAAAAAACCGCTCTCGCGAAAAATGCTGATGTGCGAGCAGAGGAAGAACACGAAGAAAAGAAAGAAGCGCCCGCTAAAGAATTCTTGACCAAGATAGCAAAGACGTATCGAAAAAGTGAGAAAGGACTTCCAGGACTCAAGAACATCGAAGAACTCGCCGATAAAAAACCATCAACACTTGTGACACGAGGCAAAATACTTCTAGCACACGCTCTTGGTGTTAAAGAAGACGTTTTTCTGGGTGCGCCAGAGGAGATGATCAGGAAGTTTAGCCAAGACCAAATGCCTTCGATGGTAAGCCAGTACGAAGGGATTAATAGGATTTTGAAAAGTGAGGCCGATAGTTTCCAAAAGACGCTTCCAGACCTTTTAATGACCAACCAGGGAATGAAGACTGTTGCTAGATACCTATCGACCCAAGCAGAGATGACAAGGGCTGAATATGAGGCAGCTCGCGACCTCAACGCAGAGTATGTGAAAGCAGGCAAGAGGTTGCCCAAGGATTTTGAGTATCAGGCTGGCTTGCGTGCAGAACCTAAGCTAGCACAGCTCAGAGAGAAATTACATCAAATAGCAAACCCAGGTTCTCCTACTCTTGAGAGTATGAAGGACAAAATAATGATGATCTCTCCAGATGGGAAGACCAAAGGTACTATTCCAACAATGCAGTTAACGGATGCTCTAAATAATGAGGGGTATAAAATCACATGGTAAACACCCGACACGGCATGGTAAACACTCAAGATACTGTGATAAATCCTCAAAGCAGCTTGATAAATTCACAGAATAGTTTGCAAAAAAGCAAAATAGACTTCACTCCATTAGAGCCAGCAGAAGCAGAGCAAGCACAGAAGAATATAAACAGAGGTATGCAGATAGTCAAAGAGCAGGAAATAGAGCTACCTTCAGCTTCATTTCCTAAGCCTAAAAGCAATATTGACTTTCAACCTATTGGAGCGCAGGGCGAAAAGGCAGAAGCAAAATCACCTTTTGGATCAGTTGTGAAAGGCCTTCCCGAAGACTACATGGACCCATTTGAATCTGCTATTAGATATGTTGCGCAACCTGTCAAGGCTGTGGCTTATGGTGTTGCTGGGCTACCAGGATTATTCGCGGAAATATCGAAGTTTGGAGCGTTTGATTTTGATGAAGATGAGATAGAGACGCTAAAAAAGAGATTCCCTGACAGAGATATTGAGAAAGAGTTGAATGAAGCGGCGCGCCAGGCGATAAAATATGCGCCTTCAATTTCGAGCATATTTCAGATAGGTGAGGAAGATTTAGGTATCCCTCTACAAGCTAAAACTGAAGGACAGAAGGCATTAGAGGTGTTTTCTCTTGCATTAGCTCCAGAAGGAAAAGCTGCATTTTATAGACCTGGAATGGCGAAGGCTGTGATGGCTACCTCTGCGTATGAAGGCATGAAGAAGGCAGGGTTGCATGAAGACTTGGCGTCGTTTTTAGCAATTGCCGGAACTCATGCAGGCGCGCAACTATTCGAGCTTCCTGAAAAACCAATAGCAGCTGTTAAACCTTCAACTGGTGTGCCTGGTGAACCTCCACCACCGCCTCCTCCTGAACATCCTGGTGCCATCACTGAAGAACCTTCACGCGCTGAATATGACATTGGTGAAGAAGCCTTAAACTTACTCAAGAAGACACGTGCTGTAGAAAAAGCTAAGACTGCAAGAGAATTGATTGGACCAAGACCATTGCCCTTCAAGCCTACAGCGACACAAGAAGCAAGGATGGGAGAGGCTTTCATTCGCCCAGAGGAGGGACATCAGGTCCTTAAACGTCTGGCGGGTGAGAAAATTGAACAGGGTGTTAGGGCTAAGGCTTTAACACTGGAAGAACCTCTTTCCCCGACTGAAGCTGTGGGAGAACAGATCTCCAGGTACACGAATCCTGACAAAACGGACATGGGGCAACAGCTTGTAAATACGATATTCAATAGAAGTGAGGGTAAGTATCGTAAAGTTAACCAAGCTTATGCTCACTCCAGGGAATTAAATAAGTCTAATTACATTGACACAGCTAATTTCTATACTAATCTAGAAGGCTTAGTCAATGAAGCAAAAACCCTCCCAGAGTACCGTGAAGATGCGCAACTTGTGAAGATGGCTGATGATATTAAAAATCGTTTAATTAAAGACTCTACCACTGATATTCACGGTAATATCCGGCCCCTAACATTTAAAAAACTATCCAGCCAAGAACTGATTGATCTAGCTACAGATCTGCGAAAGTATGTTGAGGAAGCCTATGCTCACTCTAGCAAAAACGTGTTCTACCGGATTGTGGACGCGGCTGAGGAAGCAATTCTCGATGGTGCAAAGAATGACCCAGAAGCTTATCGATCGTATGCAAACGCGAAGGCACAATACAAAGACTGGGCAAAAACATACAATAATGATGTGACGAAGAACTATAGAGATCCAAATGCATTGAACTTTGAGCAGCTATATCAAAAAGCAACTAACCCTGATACCTACAATGTGATTGCCCCTCTTCTAGAAACAGGCGAAGGTGGTAATGCGCCTCCATTAGTTGCTCATCTTATGCCTGAGAATGTACAAAGAGGAATCAATCTCTCCCGTCAACTCAAACGGGATATTGTTGAACGTGAATTAGAGCCTTGGTTGGTAAAGAATGGCAAGGCAAACTCAGAGGTAGGATACTCGAGGCGATTCATTGATAAGCTTGATTCTATGGCAAGTTACCTCAATCCAGCAGAGAAACAAGCTATTCTCAAAGAAACAAGAAGTATTGGAAAGAAATTCGGCGGAAGGAAAATAGAGCCCAAAATACCTACTGTGGAAGAGTATTTCTGGGCGGGCAAGATACCTGAGCAGATTGCTAGTCAGTTAGACACAGTTAGCGGTATGAAGCAGATAAATGCGAGGCTACAGAATTTTCCTGACCAGCATGCGCAATTCCAACGAATAGCACATGAGATGGCCATAAGACGATTAACATCCGGCAAAGTCATTGGCGAAGAGCGTACGATAATGAATGTGCTTCGCGACGCAAATAACCTCCGTTTTATGGAAGAATGCGTTGGGAAGAAAACAGTTGAGGAATGGCTGGAGAATGCAAAAAACATAAAAAAATACGATGCGGAATTGGAGAAGTACGACGAGACCATGCAGGCACTTTTGAAAAAAGAGCTTCGCGATAAGACTGAAGCAGAAAAGGCGGCTACCGCCAAAGCCAAAGAAGAGCTTGAAGAGAAGGAGCGGGTTACCAGACGCAGGAGAATTTTCGGTCATATTGTTGCATCCACACTGCCTGGTACTTCGTCTCTGAAACACTTTATTGTGGAGTCGTTGATTAAATAGTGTTATTTATCTAGTCTTAAGACCTTCACGGCCGTATAAACACAGGCGAAGACCCATATTGCGCTGAATAGAGCATGAAGCATAAATGACTCCTTAGAAAACTACCTCCAGAGGACAGTATACCATGTCTGTTTGTTTAGGTGCAGATTACCACTTGATGCCGTGTCTGGCTAAAGTTTAAACCATTTATTTAATATAGGCAGGGTAGATATCTCTACTAAAACACAGCATTTATCTTAAACAACGGAAATGTATCTGCAAGCTTTGATAACATAGCAAGGGATGTATTGCATCCATGTTCGAGGCGCTGATAACTGAAGATATTTTTCATCCCCAACTTTCTAGCAGCATCTTCCTGTGTCAGGCCATTTTTGATCCTGTTATACCTAAGCCAAAATCCCATAGCAATTTTCGGATCGACTTTGACCTCGACAATGGAATGGGATATCTTATACGAATCGTTGGGTAATGGAGCGAGATAATTTGACCCTTCTGGTTCCTGTATAAGCGTATTAATTGCATCTTCCATATTGACTGTTAGCTCATCTCTGGAATCAGCTTGAGTCACGCATCCTGGGATCTCAAGACATTCTGCCCAAAATCCATCTCCTTCCTTATGTACTTTAAAATGATACTTCATTTTGTTGCCTCCAGCTGCTTCAAAAGAGCACTCTCAGTGCCCTTCTTAAGTTCTCTATGGTTTGGGACAATTGCCATTATGCCGTTCTTTCTGAGCTTGACATGAGAGCCCTTGCCTTGACCCTTTACGATTTCGTATCCAGCCTTCTGAAACAACTTAACCATATTCTTTCCACTCAGCGGCATAAGAAATCCTTTCGTTTAATCTAATCTTACCAAAGATGTTTGGTAAAGTCAATTAGTCATTTGTGTGATAAGAGGTCAGCTCAGAATTCGGCGTATAAAGCACGTTAAGGTTTTCTTACTTATCACAAATAAACCACAGCTCCTTTGTGTCTCACTTAAGAGATACTAGGGAGCTTGTGCATTACTTTCAGGGCAAAAGTGAGATGCTAATTTTGCATTTTTACTGAACCAAGCACACTTTCTTACTTGGGTTGTCCTCTTTAGCAGACTTGTCGTATGCCAAGACCATTTCAGAAGAAGCATGGCCAGTTATCTTGCGAATCTCTGAAACAGGGAACCCTTGCTGTAAAAGATATGTCACTAATGTTGCACGTAACACGTGAGGCGTGACTTTGAATGGAATATTGGCTGCATCTCCTGCCTTTGCAAAAGTGTTCTCTACCTGATCTGTAGCTATCTTCTTGCCTGTGCGTGTGACAAACACCAACCCCGTTCTGTCTCCGATATACGCCTTGAGCCCATCCATTACAGTTTTGGGATATGTAATAGCTATATCTTTCTTGGCACCCCTAGTTTTCGACTGGGCAAACAGTATCATCGACTTCTCCCAATATATCCTGTCTGTGGTGAGTTTCAGTACTTCATTAATCCTCTTACCTCCTTGTAATGCTAATTTAGCGATTAAACAGTCTCTAGAGTTAATCTCCGCCAATGCGTCAAGAAAAGCTGTCCATTGCGATTGGGTCATATGCTCGGTCTCTACTTCATCGAGTCTAACACGATAAAAGGTTTTGTCCGATCCCTCCCTCGATGGCTGAGCTCTTCTGATCATTCCTCCCGATCGTCGATCTAAATATCGTGTGAAAGAGATAAAACATGCTGCCCTAGCTTGCCTAGTACACTCTGACCAAATCTCTTCCCCAGGAAGTTCATCTTTCTTTATCCTGTCAATTATCGCGTTGGAATTCACATAGGTAAACTCTTGCAGCGATATGGTTGGCTTCAAGTAGCCTCTCTGAATCAGTTGACGTATCCCAGACCGATAGTTCTTCTCAGTCAATGGGCTATGCGTAGAAAGCCATCGTTCCAAGGCTTCTCCTACACTAATATCTCCGAGCTTGTCCCATTTCAGGCCATTCATACGAGAGGTTGCTTCTTCGTATGTTTGCGATGGAGAGACTTTAAGCGAGTGGTCTGCCACTTCAACTGATTGGTCTAAAACGAGTGTCATAGCTAAAACTCCCTGTCAAATTGCCGGTTTACGGTATAATCAGCATTATGCAGTATTGCAACTTAAGGAGTCAAGAACTTAGGGAGTTGCGAACTTGCGGAGTCCGGAAGTTAGGGAGTTAAAGGGATAGTTTACGATGATCTGGTGATGTGAAGTTCAGAAGTTCTTGCATCGAAAGCCTCTTTTATTCACACTGCACTTAATCCAGGAGGTACTATGCCAACACCTATTACAGTGTCCATCATCAATCACAAGGGTGGCGTAAATAAAACTACGGCAAATTTACATATCGGAGCTGGTTTAGCCAAGCTAGGAAAGCGTGTGCTTGTCGTAGATCTAGACACCCAAATGAATCTTACACACAGTCTTATAGGTGATCTACCTGAAGACGAACCCTGCGTGTCTGACGTTATGATCAAAAATCAAATCCCATTGCACAATATTATACGACCAACTTCCGTGCCTAACATGGACATAGCTCCTTCAAGTGAATCTATGGTCGATTTAGAGATAAACCTTCACGCCGCGATAAACCGTGAGCATCGGCTTAAAATTGCCCTTGCTCATCCAGAACTCAAGAAATACGACTTCATTATTATTGACAACGGACCCCATATTGGCAATGCAGCACTTAACAGTCTCATGGCGAGCCAATTCTACCTTGTGCCTGTAAGCGCAGAATACTTGCCGCTGGTGGGGTTGACGCACCTTACACGTACTATCGCACAAATCAAACCCTTCAACCCAACCTTACAGAACATTGGATACCTATTGACCATGGTCGATCGTCGAGAAGGCATTTCCAGTGAGATAGAAGCCGTTTTGCGTGAGACATTCAAAGATGAAGTTTTCGCAAACATCGTCAGAATCAACACCAAGTTCAAGGCATGCCCACAAAAGAGACAAACCATTTTTGACATTGAAGGCCCGACAGGGAAAGGCTACACAGATTACCTCAATGTATCTAAAGAATTTCTCGAACGAGTGGAGAAAGCGCATGCCAAAAATTGACAAAGGCGAAACCAAGAAACTGCTTCAAGGAATTACCGCCAACCCAACCCCTGAAGTTTCTGAGCCACCAACTCAGGAAGTTAAGGAGTCCACAACTTCGGAACTTGAGGAGTTTGGAACTTCCGCAGTAGAAGAGGAAGAAACACAGGAACTTCCTAAGTGGAAGACATTAGAAAAGGTCACAGCTCTTATAACACCCAAACAACGCGATGCTCTTGATAGGGTGGCAAAAGGAGCTATGCGTAATAGGTATCGTATACCTCATAAAGGTAGAGAACGCATAACCGCTAATACCGTGCTGCGCGCTCTGCTAGAAATCCTAGCCGACGAGATCCCAACTGTAGAAATCCCACCTTTAAATAATGAAGACAGCGTGACTGATTGGATCAGACTGCTCTTTCGGAAGAAGGCATAACTCCATAACTTAGGAAGTCCCTAACTTCGCAAGTCCGGAACTTATGGTGTTGGCTTATGTGCGTAAATATTTGGAATATTCTTGCTGAAAAATATTGTTTGATGTTTTCATGAAAACTAAAATGGGGAAAATTACGCCATGGATGAAGTGCTAGATTTTGACGAAGCCAGTGCATATCTAAAATTAGCTAAATCTACCCTCTATGGGTATGTGAGGAAGGGAATTATCCCTGCTTTTAAGGCTGGGCGATTGTGGCGATTTCGCAAAGATGAATTGGATAAATGGATGAGAAGCCGAATAAAATATGAGACAAAAACGCGCACTGAATTGTCGGGGGTTGAATTGTGATTGAAATGCAAATTCAGGACAGAAATGTCCAGGATTTTAAAAATCCCAGACCAAAAATGCAAGATGTAGCAGGAAACGCACGGAAGGTTGTTTATCTGCCCGTGGTTGCATCGAAGCTTTTGATGGGGTAAAAGGACTTATACCAAGGCGATCGCGTCTCTAAGGTCAAACTGTGCAGATTTTATTTGCAACAAACTGGCTAGTGGTATAGGGTAAAAGAAAACCTTGAAATATAGGCGAAAAATGAAAAAAGAAAATAAAATGTAATTTATTAACAACATGGAGCTAGAGCTTCAGATTAAGAAAAAGGAAGACCCATCAACTGTTGAAGCGGCTGATGGGTCTGTATGGATAATTGCCTCCCCGGCGATGTTCATCCTTTCATCTTAATATGATAAGTCAGCAATTACAAGCTATAAGAATTATTTGGTTTCGTAAAGCTGGCAGCTAGAGCTCCTCCATCGTGGAGGATGTTTTTAATGAGCAATCAGCTCACAGCAGTAGAGCGCATTAAGCAATCTATTCAAGGTAAAGAATACCTAACCTGCAAAGACCTAATTAACCTTGGCATATGCAATTCGAATTCTGGATTGCATAGCTGGAGAGAGAGGAATTTCGGTCCTCCCTACATTTCTCTACAGGGTTCCTACATCTACCCAGTTCCAGAATTAATTTCCTGGTTAGAGTCTAGATACGTCGTACCAAAAAATCGTTCAAAAGCTTCTGTAAATAAGTCTGAGGTGATTAGTGAACCGAATCCCTAAAGCTACATACTCAGATAAAAAACCTTCTGATACAGCCACCAGAGCAGTTATTTATCCTTATGTATTTACGGATAAATATGAACGCCAAAACTTCCAGAGAATCCTCGACAAATTGCCTAAAAGAGCAACTATAACAGATTTAGAAAACAGTGGAGAATTTGGTTCGAAAGAAAACATCCTCACAGATATTTCTAGAGGCATTGGACCAAACTTTACTTGTGATAGAGCAGAAGCCGCTTACTATGCTTCACAACTCTTCAAATCATGCAATGATAAAATCAACTTCACACATGATCCAGAAGGGGATTTAGAAAATATAGGGTGATCTGATAATTAAACAAATGAGCCCCGATAAATCACCCCGAGGCTCGAACACGGAACAGAATTTCATGTCTAACATTAGTGTACCAGAAGCTGCCCTCTCTGACAAGAGCCAAGATACAATATTGGCAGAGAAAGGCAAAGAACGAATACCAGACTATGCACAGCTGGAAATATCTTTTAGAGAAGTCTTAAACACACCTGCGTTTGTAGCTTCCGATATTAAAAATGGAAAGGTGCCAAAGAACCCTTATACAGATAGCTCCAATGCCATGCCCAATGACCAGAAGACATGGGGCACCTTTGGCGTCGTAAAAAAATACAGCACAAAAAAGCCCGACCACTACCCAGCCATAGCTCTCCCAGCAACACAGTATACGATCATTGACCTGGACAGTAAAAAAGATAAAAAGACAGGGGCTGTCATAACACCATTAATTGACCCTGTGACAGGCAATATTGTCACATGGGCACTGGATATCTTAAATAGGTTTGCTCCCTTCTCCTATATCGAGACAAGTGTCTCTGGAACAGGGTTTCACATAGTGTGCAAAGGCAATAAGCCCGGGAGTAGATGCAAAATTGGTGGCCAAACTGAAATTTATGATAGCAAAAACAATAAGTTTATCACCCTTACCGGCAATGTTTGGAACGGAAACGCGGAAATAAAAGGTGATGCCTCTGAAGAGATAGCCAAGTTTTACAATGAGACTTTTCCAAAAGAGAAAGAAGTTGCTTCTGAAGAATGTCAAAAGCTTCCGTTTCGACCCGATGCGGACGTAATAGGACGCCTATACGATCTTTGCAAAGAAAATCCCGAAGACGAGAAGAACTTTCACAAGCTTTTTGAGGATGGGGATATAAGCGGACACCCGAGTGAATCAGAGGCAGATCAATCTCTGTGCAACTTTATTACTCGTGAAACGGACGATAAGGAGCAAGTTGATCGTGTGTTTCGACGATCGAAGCTCTATCTAAAAAAGGATGACTATCACTTAGGAAAGTGGGAGCGCAAGGACTATAGGGAGGGAACAATTGAGAAGGCTCTTTCCAGATCGCAAAAGTACAGAGCCCAACACAAAGAAACTACCTCTCTTATGGAAACCATCGGCGCATATTCAGACATAGCAAATGTAGAATTTCCTGTTCATGCCCTTCCTGAATGTCTAAAAGAAGCAGTCACCGAAGTTGCCAGGGCAAATAAAGTAGATCCTGCTTTACCGGCACTTCCTGGGATAGGGGTGGCAGCCTTACAAATCGGTAAAAAAGCCTTAATTCACGAAAAACTGGGACTTACTCATCACACAAGTGAGTTTCTTTGTGGGGTAGCAGAATCCGGAGAACGAAAATCTCAAACATTTGACAAGATGACTGAAGGGTTAAAGGAAGCTATGCATCAAGCCGAATCTACGTATAGAAAGGAAAAGGCAAAAACAAAAGCACATAATGATGCGGTTAGGGTGCAGCTAGAGGAAGCAAAAAAAGCCCTTGCAAAACTCAGCGATCTAGAAGGTAAAGACGCTGAAAAGATTAAGCATAAGATAGGAGAACTAACCCTAGCCATTAGACCCGAAGTTGCCGAGCCTAAAAACTTTTTCTCAGATATTACACCGCAACGAATCATACAAAAATTAGAGGAGCACGGAGGAGCCTTTGGCGTGTTAACCGGTGAAGGAAGAGGTGTTTTAAGCCAAATCATGGGCAAAGGTTCGACGGACGGATCTACTCAAGATAATGTATTTTTGGCATGTACGTGGGGTGACGATTACTCGCGAAGCCGTGTTAGCAGCACTAAAGGTACTCATGGGGGTGAAGATATTAACCTCAAAAAACCTGCCCTAACCACAATCTGCTTCGTTCAGCCAGACATTTGGAAAGACGTTTGCCGGGATGGTAGACTTCGTGCTAGCGGGTTTATTGCTCGCGTACAAGTTGCCTATGTCCCATCTACCATAGGGACACGATTAGAAGAAAAAGAAGATACCCCATTTGACAAGAGTAAAATGCGCAGTTACGAACAAGCACTTATTGCCTTGTGGAGATGGAACCCGAAAAAGCCACTCGAGGTGTTTTTGGACGAAGATGCTCAAGAAAGAAGAAGGGAGTTCCATAACCTTATCGAAAAAGACCTTCAAATAGGAGGGGTTTTTGAGGATGTAAGAGACATAGCAAGTAAGGCTGTCTCGCTGGCATGTAAAAACGCTCTCACTTTCAAACTACTACAACTTGCCGCAGAAAACCCACAATCCTTAGATTCTCTTGAAAAAGTCTTTGTTTCAGAAGCGGAGTGGCTCAACGCACAAGAAATACAAGAGTATTTTCTCGGACAGGCAATCCTATCACAAAGAGAGAACAGTGCCTACGGCTCAGCGCACAAACTAGCTCGCGCATTAGCGTGGATACAAAGGAAGTGCCCGAATGGAGAAAGCTTCACACCGAGGGAGTTAGCGCGCGGACTTGGGAGGGGAACGCGCAGCGATGAAGGCCAGAAATTGTGTAATAAACTGTTAGAACAGAAAAATATTCGACAAGTTTCAAATCCATTAGATCGCACAAATAAAAACATTACATATGTATTAGAAAGGGAACAAAGCCTGTGACTGTAATAACCACTTTTTCCGAACCGAAGTGTCGAACAGCGAACAAAGTGTCGAACATTAGATATGAATATATATATATAT